>JAAYAQ010000129.1 GCA_012719295.1 Candidatus Hydrogenedentota bacterium
TCGAGCGGCGTTCGGACGACGAGGAAGAGACGATTCGGGAACGGTTGCGCGTCTACCATGAGACGACGGAACCGATTATCGGATATTACGGGAATCAGGGTATTTTACGTACGGTTCCGGCGGCCCAGGCCAGCGCGGACGACGTGTTTGCGAAAGTTGAAGAGCTGCTGAGAACCGCCGGAGCCGCGTAGCCGGTGATTGCGCTGCGTGAAGAGAGCGAAATCGCGACGCTGCGCGAGGCCAACCGGATTGTGTCGGACACGCTGGTAACGCTGGTCGAACAGGTTCGGCCGGGCATTACGACGCGGGAACTGGACGCGATCGCGGAGGACTGCATTCGCGGCGCGGGCGCGGCGCCCTCGTTCCTGGGCTACCGCGGGTACCCGAACAGCACGTGCATCTCGGTGGAAGATGTCATTGTGCACGGGATACCCGGCGACCGCGAACTGCGTGAAGGGCAGATCGTGAGCATCGACGTGGGCGCCTACTATCTGGGCTACCATGGTGATGCCGCGCTGACCGTGGGATGCGGTCCGGTGGATGAGCTTCGCCGGCGCCTGATGGACGCGACCGACCGGGCGTTGTCCGCGGGCCTGCAGGCGGCGCGCGCGGGCAACTATCTGGTCGACGTCTCGCGGGCGGTTCAGCGCGTGTGCGAACAGGCCGGGTTCAGCGTGGTCCGTGATTTCGTCGGGCACGGCATCGGGCGCAAGATGCACGAGGAGCCGCAGGTGCCCAATTTCGACACGGGCGTGCGGGGCCCCCTGCTGCGCGACGGCATGGTGCTGGCGATTGAACCGATGGTCAACGCCGGAAAACCCGGCGTGAAAGTGCTGCGCGACGGATGGACGGCGGTGACGATCGACGGAAAGCCGAGTGCGCATTTTGAACACAGTATTGTCGTGCGCGACGGCGCTCCGGAGATTCTGTCGGCGACGCCGCGGCTCATCTGGGGCCAGCGGTGAGGGAGCGTATCCCGTACCGGCATGACGGACGAAGCGGAAATCGCGGTGGACGGCACGGTGACGGAGGCGCTGGCGAACGGCGTGTTCCGGGTCGAGCTGACCGGCCGGCAGGTGGTATTGGCCCATATATCGGGCAAAGACAGCATACGATTTGTGCGCGTGCTTCCGGGCGATCGGGTGAAGGTTGTGCTTTCGCCGTACGATCACGGCCGGGGGCGGATTGTTGAGCGCTATCGATAGGGGGTCTTCCGGAACGCCGGGGACCGCCACTCCGAAAAGGGAGAGATGAGATGAAGATTCGCAGTTCGGTGAAAAAGATTTGTGAGAAGTGCAAGATAATCCGGCGCCATGGCCGGGTGCGGGTGATTTGTGAGAATCCGCGCCACAAACAGCGCCAAGGGTAACCGCAAGGCACCGGGTAAGGAGAACGGGTAACATGGCACGAGTAGTCGGCGTCGATTTGCCGCGCGAGAAACGCGTCGAGGCAGGACTCACCTACATCTACGGCATTGGGCCGACGCGGTCGAGGGAGATCCTTGCGGAGGCCAACATCAGCCCCGATACGCGGGTGCGTGACCTGACGGACGAAGAGGTCAGCCGCCTTTCAACGGCCATCCAGGCCAAGTTCAAGGTGGAAGGCGATCTGCGCCGTGAGGTTACGGCAAACATCAAGCGATTGATGGATATCAACAGTTACCGGGGTCTCCGGCACAAACGCGGCTTGCCCGTGCGTGGTCAGCGGACGCATACGAATGCGCGCACGCGCAAGGGCAAGAAGGGCGCCACCATTAAGAAGAAATAAGGAGGAGGCTACGTGGCCACGGAAAAACGCAAGAGCAAGGGCAAGAAGCGCCGCACCACGTTGAATGTCACGTCGGGGATGGCGCACATTCAGGCGACGTTCAACAATACGGTCGTGTCGATCACCGACAACCAGGGCAATGTGGTGTCCTGGTCGAGCGCGGGCCAGGTGGGATTCTCCGGTTCGCGGAAGAGCACGTCGTTTGCGGCGCAGGTGGCCGCGGAAGCGGCGGCGCGCCGGGCGCTCGAGGCGGGGCTGCGCGAGGTGCGCGTTCAGGTCAACGGACCGGGCGCGGGCCGGGAATCGGCCATCCGGGCGATTCAGGCGGCGGGGTTGAATATCACCCTGATCCGGGATGTGACCCCCATCCCGCATAACGGTTGCCGGCCTCCGAAACGCCGCCGTGTATAACGCGGCGCCGGACATGCCGGGCCTTGGTATCCAGGAAACGGAAGTAGAAGCGGGAAAACAGACCTCGTTGCCGGGAGGCGAAATCGAATGATAGCAAGAGACTTTGTGACACCAAAGTTCGTGAAGTCAGATGAAGGCGCGTCGCAGCAGTACGCGCGCTTCCTCGTCGAACCGTTTGAACGCGGCTACGGCACGACCGTGGGGAATTCCCTGCGGCGGGTGCTGCTGGCGTCGTTGGAGGGTTCGGCGGTCACCGCGATCCGGATCGAGGGCATCCATCACGAATTTTCGTCGATACCGGGCGTCATGGAAGACGCGACCGACGTGGTCTTGAATTTCAAGCGGTGCCAATTGCGCCTCAACCGGGAAGAGCCCATCATTTTCTCGTTCAAACACAAGGGCGCCGGCGCGGTGACGGCCGGCGACGTGTTCAAGGAACACGATGTCGATGTGTTCAATCCGGACCTGGTGGTCTTCACGTCGACGTCGGATTCGACGCTGATCGAAATGGAGATCAAGGTGGCGCGCGGACGGGGCTACGTGACGGCGGAGAATTTCGAGCTGGAACATGCCCCGCTGGGAACGATCTACCTGGACGCGAATTTCTCGCCGGTGACCCGGGTGAACTTTCTCGTGGAAGACGCGCGCGTAGGCCAGCGCACGGACTACGACCGCCTGATTCTTGAAGTGTGGACGAACGGTTCGATCACCCCCCAGAAGGCCCTCGAAGAGGCCTCGAACCTCTTGATCGAGCATCTGAAGATCTTCGTGCAGCAGCCGGAAGACGTGCAGCAGGACGCCGCCGGTGGCAGTGTGGACGACCCCGAACTGGCGCGTAAACTGTCGCGCCCGGTCGAGGAACTGGAACTGAGCGTGCGCGCGGCGAACTGCCTGAAGGCGGCGGGCATCAAGACCATTGGCGATCTCGTGAAACGGTCGGAACCGGAGATGCTCCGGTTTCACAATTTCGGCAAGAAGTCGCTGGATGAGATTCGCAGCATCCTCGAAACCATGGACTTGCATTTGGGCATGGGAAGCAGCGATGATGCCGCCGTGGCCGAGGAAGTTGAAGAGACGAGTGAAACTACCTGACGGTGCGCCGTTTCTGGTAGAATTTGGACTAGGGAGGGGCTTGGAGGGCCCCGGGCACAGTAAGAGGAATAGGAATTGCTATCATGAGGCATCGTAAAGCAGGCAGACGGCTCGGCCGCACGACGGCGCACCGTAAAGCTACCGTAAAAAACATGGCCGTGGCCCTGTTTACTCATAACGCCATTGAGACCACGCTGGCGAAATCGAAAGAGCTGCGCGGGTTTGCCGAACCGCTCATCACCATGGCCAAGAAGGACACGGTGTATAACCGGCGGCGGGCGTTTGCGGCGTTGCGCGACAAGAGCGCGGTGAGCCGCTTGTTCAACGAGATCGGCCCGGCCTTCGCGGAACGCCCGGGCGGCTACACGCGAATCCTTCGGCTCGGCAACCGTCTGGGCGACGCGTCGTCCATGGCGCGGATCGAGCTGGTGGGCCTGGGCGAGTACGAGGAGGAATAACGCCGCGGTTGGCATGTTGCACGCACAGGAGCCGGGTCGGAATGACCGCTCCTGTGCGTTTTCGTTGTTCAAGAGCGCGGGGAAGGGGCCGCGGGCGCACGAACGCTGCGCCGGGCTGCGCCAGGCTGGTATAATCACGCCCTATGGCCAAGAACTGGAAATCGTTGGGCGACATTTCAGAGCGCGAGCTGACGCCCATGCTGCGCCAGTACCTCGAAGCCAAAGCGGAGAGCGGGGATTCGCTGCTGTTCTTCCGGATGGGCGATTTCTACGAGCTCTTCTTCGAAGACGCGATTGAAGCCTCCGAACTGCTCGGGCTGACGCTCACGTCGCGCGACGGCGCGGAAAAAGACGCGCGCATCCCGATGGCCGGGGTGCCGGTGCGCGCCGTTGACGGCTACCTCGCGCGGGTGATTCAGGCGGGGCGGACCGTCACGATCTGCGACCAGATGGAAGATCCCCGGCAGGCCAAGGGCGTGGTGCGGCGCGCCGTCACCCGCACGGTCACGCCGGGCACCGTGCTCGAGCCCGATCTGCTCGATGCAGCGTCGAACAATTATCTGGCGGCGTTTCTCGTCGACGGGCCGGCGGCGGGGCTGGCGCTGGCCGATGTGTCGACGGGGGAACTGCTGGCGGCGCAACTGGACCATGCCCCCGCGAAGACCCTGCGCGACGAGCTGACCCGCATGGCGCCGGTCGAGGCGCTGTTTCCCGAAGGCGCCGATCCCGAAGTGCTTGGAGCGTTGCGGGCGCAATTCGAGACCATGCGGTTTACCGAACGGCCGCGCGATGAGTTTGACGAGAAATATACGCGCGAGCTGCTTCTCGACGAGTTTGGCCTGAGCACGTTGAAAGGCCTCGAATTGGAAGATGCGCCGGAAGCCACGGGGTGCGCCGGCGCGGTCCTCGCCTACGTCCGCGCGACGCAGCGCGACGGCGTGCCGCATTTGCGTCCGCCGCGGCGCTACAGTCCGTCCAGCTTCGTGGTGATCGACGGCAATACGCAGCGAAACCTCGAACTGGTGGAATCGCTGCGCGACAAATCACGCCGCGGAACGCTCATCGCCACGCTGGACCGGACCCGCACGAGCATGGGCGGCCGGAAGCTGCGCCACTGGATCCTGCACCCGCTGCTGGACGTGGAGGCCGTCCGCGCGCGGCTCGATGCGGTCGAGGAACTATTCAATGATACGGCGCTGCGGTTGCGGCTCGCCGGTATGCTGAAAGGGGTCGCGGACGTCGAACGGCTCCTGGGCCGGCTCACTTCGCGTTCGGGCAACGCGCGCGACGTGAAAGCGCTGGGCGAATCGCTCACCCATGTGCCGGAGATCCGCGCGGCCATCGCCACGTGCGAGGCCGTCCTGCTCCACGAAGTCCACGCGGGCATGGATGAATTACGCGACGTGGCGCGAACGGCCGCCAACGCCATCGTCGACGAGCCGCCCCTGGTGCTCAACGAAGGCCGCATCATCCGCGACGGTTTCGACGCGGAGCTGGACCGTCTCCGCGATCTGGTGCGCGGGGGGCGCGACTGGATCGCCACGCTTCAGCGGCAGGAGATCGAGCGCACCGGTATTCCCAATCTCAAGGTCGGATACAACAAGGTTTTCGGCTACTACATCGAGGTTTCGAAGGCCCACACGAACAAGGTGCCAGAGACATACCACCGCAAGCAGACCCTCGTCAATGCCGAACGCTACATCACCCCCGAATTGAAATCGCGCGAAGAGGAAATCGTCGACGCGCAGGAACGCATGAACGATCTCGAATACGCGTTGTTCTGCCGCGTGCGCGACGAGATCTGCGCGCACGCGGGACGCATCCAGGCCACCGCGGACGCGGTGGCGGTGCTGGATGCCCTCTTGTCGCTGGCGGACACGGCCGCGGCGAAAAACTACTGCAAGCCCGTGCTCGACGCGTCGGACCGCATCGTGGTGCGCGACGGGCGGCATCCCGTGGTCGAGGACCTGATGCCGCAGGGGAAGTTCGTGCCCAACGACACGGTCCTGGACCCCGCCGACGCCTTCCTGCAAATCGTGACCGGGCCGAACATGGCGGGAAAATCGACCTATCTCCGCCAGGTGGCGCTCATCACGCTGATGGCGCAGATGGGCAGTTTCGTGCCCGCCGCCGAGGCGCACATCGGGGTGGTGGACCGGATCTTCACGCGCGTGGGGGCCAGCGACAATCTGGTGCGCGGCGAGAGCACGTTTATGGTCGAGATGATCGAGAGCGCGGCGATCCTCAATTCGGCGACCGAACGCAGCCTGATCGTGCTCGACGAGATCGGGCGGGGCACCAGCACGTTTGACGGCATCAGCATCGCCTGGTCCGTGGCCGAGTATATCCACGACGCGATCCGGGCCAAGACCCTGTTCGCGACGCATTACCACGAGCTGACCGAGCTGGCCGCGAAGCTGGATCGGGTCAAGAACCTGAACGTGGCGGTGCGGGAGTGGTCGGGGAAAGTGATCTTCCTGTACCGGATCGTCGAAGGCGGGGCCGATCACAGTTACGGCATCCAGGTGGCGAAACTGGCGGGCCTTCCCAAAGGGGTGATCGAGCGCGCGCACGAGATCCTCACCGCGCTCGAATCGGGCAGCACGGCGAACATCGGCCTGCCGCAGCAGTTGCAGTTGTTCGCGCCCCAATCCTCCGCCGCGCCGAAACCCAGCGAACTGGAACGCGAACTTGCCCGCGTCAACCCCGATGAACTGAGCCCCCGCGAAGCCCAGGAGTTGCTCTATCACCTCAAACAACTCGCGGGAGAACAGGACGCATAGGAGCTGCCGCGCCCGTCGGACATTACCCACAGCCAATTCCCAACTTCCCCCCCGTCATTCCTGCGCCCGCGCAAGCCCATAGGCGCATGAGCGGCCCGCCCCTCCGTCATTCCGCGCAAGCAGGAACCCAGAGCCCTCACGA
>JAAYAQ010000569.1 GCA_012719295.1 Candidatus Hydrogenedentota bacterium
GACAGTGTGTTACGCGCTGCCTTTGGCCGCTTGCGCTACGGCTCGTGCGGGCCTGGTGTGTCGTACTCGCTATCGCGATTGCTTCGGTGCAACCCCGCCGTGATGTAGGCAATGCGGGCCAGGGTGCGTATGGGCAGGCCCGGATTGATCAACTCGGTCATTTTCAGTGCTACCGGTTCGCCATCCGGCACGGTTACGCGGCAGAGCAGGGCGCAGAGAATCCCGCCCAGGCCCGAAATGGCAAAACACAGGCGAAACCCATCGAGTCCCCAGGCATCGATGATATTTCCCACGACAATGGGCGTAATGCCGAGCGCGAGCGAGATGAATACGTTCCAGGCATTGGTGTATCCGACGAGCCCGGTCTCCTTGATGAAACTGAGGTTCGCGCGATTGGCCGACACGTTAAACGCCGCGTTGAACACCGCGCTCGCGACAGCGGGCGGCAGGATGGCCCAGCGCGTCCACGGCTGGTCCGGCAGCAGAAGCAAAAACAACAGAGACGCCAGGGCGAACGCGAACAGCGTCTTGGCCATGGCCCGGGCGCTCCCGCTGTGATCGGCAAAACGTCCCCACGCCCGAATGGTCAGCAGGATCCCCAGGCTACCGGCCGAGGTGATGGCGGTGATATAGCCCGAGGACATCCCGAGCGCGTCGCGCATGTACAGCACCGAACAGGAGGTGTACCACGCCAGGCAGGAGAAACTCAGCGCCGAGATCGCCAGAAACCGGAGGTAGGGGAGATCCGAGAGTACCCGGGAATACGACGCGAAGGTCTCGGGATGGCGTTGCTTCTCGGCGGAACCCTTGCCGCCGGGAATCCGCGCGATGTAGATGAGGCTGGTAAAGCCCGCTGAAACCCCTATCGCGTAGATCAGCAGGTAGCGCCCCAAGGACCGGCTGTTCATCAGGATCAGGGCCTGCACGCCGAGCACAACCACCGAAATCAGATTCGAGACGATGGTCTCGGCGCTGAAGTAGAGACCCCGCTGATTGGAGGGCACCAGTTCGTGAAGCCAGGGCCACCAGCCTCCCGCCCCGATGGCGCGGGCCAGGCAGAACCCGAGCGTGCTTCCCATCAGTACATACCACGCCGCGCGCGGACCCCAGGTTCCGTAGACCCAGGGAATCAGAAAGACGCCGCAGATGAGGATGTTCCGCGTCAGCCAGGCCGCCAGCATGAGCCGTTTCGAGCCCACCCGGCTGATAATCCGGACCGTGAACAGCACCAGAACCATCGACAGCGGCGTAAACGAGAGGAGCTTGCCGACCCAGGACGGCGGCATGTCAATGCGCCGGGCGAGCAGCACCAGCGCCGGGCCAATGACGCATTGCCACCCGACTACATTAAAGGCCACGTACCCGAGAAACGAGCGGGGTTCGTGCTCCAGTTCATGGAACGCCTGGACGGCCGGAAGGCGGCGCCAGAACGACGTTCCGTTTGGTATTGTTGCGTTCATGGATAGTATTTAACTGCCAAACAGCCTGGTTGCCCGGCGCGTGAACGCGAAATCCGGGCGACGGCGGGTTATGGGGGAAGGTCATCCCGAGCCGGCGGCTCAACGCCATTATACCCCAAGCCCGGGGCTGGCGCCTCCTTCGCTCCACCAGGGCAATCGCACTTAATGCGCCCCGCACAAAGGGTCTTCGTGAGACGGGTCGTTTGTGACCCCCGTCCCCCGTCTCCCCCGCGAAAGCAGGGGTCCAGAGTCCTACTGGATTCCTGCTTACGCAGGAAAGACGTTAAAAAATGCCGTTGCCTCGTGCGCCGACAGGCCTGCAGGATTCCTGTGTGACCCCTGCCTCCGTCACCC
>JAAYAQ010000570.1 GCA_012719295.1 Candidatus Hydrogenedentota bacterium
GGGGGCAGGCTGGCCTTGGGCCTTGTCGACGCGAAAGGTGAGGGGATATGACCACAAGAATCAACCGGAGACGATTTCTGGGCACGACCGCCGCACTGCTTGCGGGGCCCGCCATCATTACGGGGTGCGCGACGAAGAGTCCGGGACGCCCCGCCCCCAGTGGGCGCGTGGTGATGGGCGCCCTCGGCCTGGGCTGGCAAGGCCCCGGCAACCTCAAGAATTTCCTGGCCAACAAAGACGTCCAGGTCGTGGCGGTTTGCGACGTCGACCAGAATCACCTCGCGCAGGCCAAGAACATGGTCGATGCGGCGTACGGAAACACCGATTGCGCCACGTATACGCGATTCGAGGAGATGTACGCCCGGCAAGACCTCGATGCTGTGAGCATCGCGCTGCCGGACCATTGGCACGCCATCCCCGCCATCGCCGCCGCGGAAGCCGGTCTCGATATCTACGGCGAGAAACCGCTGGCCCGCACCCTGGCGGAAGGGCGGGCCATCTGCGATGCGGTGAAACGCAACAAGCGCGTCTGGCAGACCGGAAGCTGGCAGCGCAGCGTCGAGAACTTCCACCGCGCCGCGGAACTCGTCCGCAACGGCCGCATCGGCAAGGTGAACTACATCGAAGTGGGGCTCGGCCAGGGGCACACGGACTATGCGAACACCGGCGGCCAGACCGCGTTCGGCCCGCCGCCCGCCGAACTGGACTACGACCGCTGGCTCGGGCCCGCCCCCGAAGCGCCGTATTGTCCCGCGCGGGTGCACAAGAACTGGCGCTGGATCATGGCCTACGGCGGCGGCACCATCATGGACTGGGTGGGCCACCATCTCGACATCGCCCACTGGGCCATGGGGCTGGACGGCACGGGGCCGGTGACCGTGGAAGGCACCGGCGTCATCCCCGCCGAAGGGCTGTGGGACGCCCCCACCGATTACGATTGCGTCTGCACTTACGCCAGCGGGCTGGTCATCAGGATCAGCAGCGGCTACCCCATGGGCACAAAATGGGTCGGCGAAGACGGCTGGCTTTTCGTCACGCGCGGCAAAACCGAGGCCGAACCGGCATCGGTGCTCGACGAGGTCATTGGCGAGAACGAGGTCCGCCTCTACCACAGCCGCGATCACTGCGGTAATTTCATCGACTGCGTCAAGAGCCGCAAAGAAACGATCACGCCGTGCGAAGTCGCGCACCGCTCCGCGTCCGTGGGCCATCTCTGCGACATCGCGCTCTACACGGGCCGGAAGATCCGCTGGAACCCGAAGACCGAAGAGATTAACGGGGACCCGGGCGCCTCGGAGATGCTCTCGCCAACCTACCGCAAACCCTGGAGGCTGAACTCCTGACTTCAGTTCTCCGCGCAACAGGAGGTTTGAAGTGCCGAACGCCAGCCGCTTTATGATCTTGACGCTCGTCCTGGGCGCAGTCGCGTGTGTGAGCGCCGCCACGGCACACGGGCAGGCGACGCAGCCCGCCGTGCCGCGGGTATACGACCGCCTGATGGACCCCGCGGAACATCCCGACTACCACCGCCGCCATGTCCAGCCCCCGACCTGGGACACGTTTGGCAACCGCACGCAGTTCGTTGCCTTGCGCGCGTTTCCGATCGAGGCGAACCGCATCGTCAATTATGAGCAGGAACTCGACAAATATACCCGGCAGCATGAGCTCTGCACGGTGGTCTGGCCCGCCCATCCGGTCATATTCACGGAGAACCTCGGCGAACTTGCGGATGAGCTCAAACGGAGAGACCTGTTTCTTTTTGACATCTGGGGCTATGTGCCCGGTTCAGGCGATGCCGGGGCCGGGCCCGCGGGCTCGTGGACCCAGTTCCATGTGCCCGAGGGCGTGTTCGGCATGCTCGAGGAGAAACTCGGCGACCACTGGCTCGGCATGGACATCGGCGAACAGGACGGGCGCTACATCGGCGGCTACGCCCCGGGCATGTATCCCATCTCCGAAGATCGCGTGGCGCAATACCTGAATTTCCACCGGCATTTCGAATACATGGGCCACGAGTTGGGGAACCGCCTTTCAACACTCGTTTCGCTGAATTTCGGACACCATCTCATCAAGGACGGCACCTATTGCACCATCGGCGCGGAAACGGCGCAGGCATTGCCCAACAATCAGGTGTACTACGCCTTTATACGGGGCGCGGGCAAGCAGTACGGCGTGCCCTGGTTTGGGAACGCCTCGATTTTCAACCGATGGGGCTATAA
Source organism: Candidatus Hydrogenedentota bacterium (assembly GCA_012719295.1). Lineage (GTDB taxonomy): Bacteria > Hydrogenedentota > Hydrogenedentia > Hydrogenedentales > SLHB01 > UBA2224. The sequence goes on from JAAYAQ010000570.1 coordinate 2,220, forward strand.
GACCTACGATTCCGAAGGACCGAACCACAGTCCCGTCAAGGGTTCCAGCCTCAGTCTCCTGAAGCGTCTCATGTACTCCCACATTCTCTACAACTGCGTATTCGTCGGCTTCGAAAGCCAGTGGTTCATCGGGGAAGCGCTGTCGCCCATCGGGCTCATTCAACTCGGGGCAAAATCGTGGCTCGACCAGAACGGCATGCCCGGAACGATGCTCGCCCCCGTGGCGGTGATGACGGACTTCTTCGCCGGGTGGTCGTTCCCCCGGCATCTCTATACCGGCAACGTCTACCGGGTATGGGGCAACATCCCGTACGGTCCCGGCGATTACCTGACCGACAACGTGCTCGATATGCTGTATCCCGGCTATCAGGATGCCTCCTACTTCCACGACGAATCCGGCTTCATGACCGCTACGCCGTACGGCGATATCGCGGACTGCCTCCTCACCGATGCCCCGGAATGGCTGCTCCGCCGGTACGCCGTGCTGGTGCTGACGGGGGAAGTGGCCGGAACCGCCGAGCTCCACGACACGCTGGAGGCGTACGTCGCGCAGGGCGGACACCTGGTCATCACCGCGGGAAACCTCGCACAATTCTCCCAGGGCCTGGCGGGGGTCCGAACGGCAGGTTCCTCCGCCCGCATGGAGGCGGGCGCGGAAATCCGCTTCGCCGACGGCTCATCGCTGGCCGAACTCGCCCCGTTCGATCTCCTCGACCTGTCCCTGGACGAACACGCGGAGATCGTGGCCACCTGCGGGCAACGGCCCGTAGTGGCCGAGGCCTCCTGGGGGAAAGGACGCGTCACCGTGCTCGCGAGCCCCTTCGGCGTCCCCGCGGACCCGGCCCCGGGCCCCATCGCAAACGCGGTGGACCAGCAGTTTGTCACGCCATACCCGATGTTGCGTCACGTTGCCTCCACGCTGAACACCGCCTTCGTTGCCCAGAAGCTCTTCGACGTGGGGGAGGGGCTCGGCTGCGTCGTCTGCCGGAAAGGGCCGGGCGAATACACCGTGGGCGTTTTCAACAATGCGCTGGAGCAGCGCCCGTTTACGATCACGCCTCGCTGCGGCACGATCACGTCCATCCGCGAACTCCCCATCGATGCGTCGGAAAAGAGCGCCCCGGGCTATCTCCCCGAGGGGTATGAGAAGGCCAGCGTGGGGTCCGGCGCGCCCGATGCCATCGCGGGCGGAGACGTCCGGCTCTTTGTCGTATCCCTTGATGAGCAGGGAATCGAAACCATCGTCCACGAAACCCCGCCCGCCCGGCCCCGGGGCAGAATCCTCCCTCTGCGCGATACCACCGGCATTCGCGAAGCAATTCTGCGGCGGCCAACGTTCTTCCAACACTTCGACGGCGTCTCGGTGGATTGGCGCAATCTTCACCACCGCGACGAGGCCGCACTTCGCGACGAGGCCGCCTGGCTCAAACGTCAGGACGTGCGCATCTTCGTTGACCTGACGTCGGGCTTGAACCTGTTCCCCGACCTGCGCCTGGTGGATAATGATGCGATCGAGTATGGGAAGAGCATGGCCGTCATCGAGACCGTAATGCGAAAGATGGCCATCCTCGGCGCGACCGACCTGCTCCTCGCCCCCCACCGCCAACCCGAAACCAATATCACCGCCGAGGAAAACGCGGCGGCAATCCGCAAGACCATCGCCCTCCTGGCCCAGAAGGCCAAGGAAAACGGCATTACCCTCTACCTGCGCCCCGGACAGACCAACAGCATCGAAGCCACCCTCCAAACCCTTACGGACGTCAATGCGCCCAACCTCAAGCTTGCGGTCCCCACCGCGCGGCTCGTGGACGCCGCCACGCCGCCGGACACCATCGCTCCGGAGGTTCTGCGGTCCATCGGGCTCTGGCTCGCCGGCGAGCCGCAATACGATGCCGCGGGCACGCTGTGGTCGCTGCAGGGACCGCTGGCTTCCCGCGCCCGCCCCGATGCGCCCGCGCCGCGCGACTACATCGCCCTTGCGCCCGAGATCCCCTGTGCCCTTGACGGGGTGTATTCCGAGTGGGAACAGGAGTATCGGGACATCCAGATCCTCACCTCGGCAGAAGCCGTTCCCGGAGACCGGTGACACGGGAAA
>JAAYAQ010000130.1 GCA_012719295.1 Candidatus Hydrogenedentota bacterium
TAATTGCGGGGAGCGCGGTGGCCGCACCGTTGGGGGGCACGTACAATTCGCTCACGGACCCCAGCATCGTCACCGGGGCGGGAAGCCTGTGGGACGATGAACTGTTGTCGATAGGCATGTTCTTCGCCTATGGCCACCCTCAGTGGTACGTTGAAGCGTACGATCCGGATTGGAGCGGCGACTATCTGGGTTGGGTGTCTTTTGGCAATGATCCGGCCGCACCGTGGTTTGACCCCGCGGATGCCGAGGCGGGCGTGGCCAGTTATCTTGGGACGATCACCGACTGGCATTTCAACACGTACGAGTACACCATGGACCCGGAAACCAACCAGGTGGCCCATTTCGAATTCGAGATGGAGGTCACGGCGCTGCTTGACCAATACAACAGCAGCGAATTTGGATACATGTCGTTCCGTAATGACGATATCAGCCCTATCGAAGAACCGGTCTCCGTCACGCTCTTGCTGGGCTTCAGCGGACTGCCCCAAACCAACTACTATGCCAACGGTGACGGGACCTATACGGATACGGTCTGCGGTTACTATGGGGAGTTGGACGGCGCGGCGCCGGTGCCCGAGCCGGCCTCGATGGCGCTTGTGGGACTGGGCATCGCGGGCCTGGCCGTGAAAGGCCTGTGGCGGCGGAAGCACAACTGAGGCTTGAACCGGGCGCCCGGGCGGCATGGAATAGTTACGCACAATACGGGGCGGCTGCGTGTGAGGAATACACGCAGTCGCTCCGTTCATTTCTTTCGCGAGTGTGGTGAGACATCATCCCGGCTTGCTGCCATTGAGGGTGCAGTCGACGATGTCCTGGAGCCGGGCGGTCGCGACGCAGACCGAGGTGTCCGCCGCGCCATAGTAAAGCTTGACGCTGGTGTCGGGCTCGACAACGGCGCCGCAGGCGAAGACGACATTGCCGACGTCGCCGATGCGCTCGTAGTCGGTTCGGGGGGAGAGGAGCGGCACATCGCAGCGCGCGAGGACCCTGGCGGGGTCTTCGAGGTCGAGCAGGGCCGCTCCGGTGCGGTAGATGGGGCCGGACGACGTCATCTTGGTTCCGTGGTAGATCTCGAGCCAGCCCGCGTCAGTTCGAATGGGCGGGGCGGAGGCGCCGACGCGAAACTCGTCCCAATAGCCGGGCCGGGGCGCCAGCAGCACCCGGGAATTGCCCCAATGGATCCGGTCTTTCGAATACGATATCCAGATGCTGCCGATGCCCCTTCCGAAGGGGCGGTCGAGCCGGACGTACAGGCCGTTTACCCGTTCCGGGAAGAGCACGCCGTCCTTGTTGCCGGGTTCGGAGATGTAGCCGAGCCGCTCAAACGCGAGGAAGTCGGCGGTCTGCGCCAGGGCAATCCGGTAGCCTCGTCCGGACACGGCGGTATACAGGACATAGTAGGTACCGTCAATACACGTGGCGCGGGGGTCCTCGATGCCTGCGCACTCATAGTCATTCCAGGGCCGGTCGTGAGCCGGCAGCATGACGGGCTCCGGATGCACCTCGAAATGGTAGCCGTCGCGGCTGCGGGCCAGGGCAAAAAAGGAGTACCCCTGCTGTCCCTCCACCCGGAGGAGCAGAAGGTACTCGTTGCCGATCTTGACGGGCGTGCCGTTGAACACCGTGTTGCAGCGAAAGGGCATGTCTTCCAACGCGAGGACGGGATTGCCCTCCCAGCGATGAAACAGGTCGCGGCCACTCTTCAGCCTCACCATCAGAATTCCTTCCGGCTCTCGGAACAGGTCTGCACGATGTCGTCGACGGAGGTCACGCCGAGGCAGATGCACGAATTGGCGGCGCCGTAGTAGAGCTTCACCTCGTTGTTGGGCTCAATCAGGGCGCCGCACGAGAACACCAGGTTGGGCACGTCGCCCAGACGTTCCAGCAGGGTGCGCGGAGAAAGCACCGGCACATTCGTGCGGCCGGCCACCTTCCACGGCTGTTCGGGGTCCAGGATCGCGGCGCCCAGACGGAAGAGGGGCCCCGCCGACGTCTCCTTGATGCCGTAGTACAGGAAGAGCCATCCCTGCGCGATCTTCATGGGAGGCGTCGCGGCGCCGACCCGGTTTCCATCCCAATAGCCGCCGCGGGGCCCCATCACAAACACGCTTTCTCCCCAGTAGACGAGATCCTCGGAATACGACAGCCAGATGCTGCCGCCCTCCCAGGGGCGTTCGAGGCGGACAAACTTGCCGTTGATCTTCTCCGGAAACAGCGCTCCGCCCTTTGTGTCGGGTTCCGAGATCGCCCCAAGCCGCTGCAACGACCGGAAATCGGAGGTCTGGGCGAGTGCCAGCCGGTAACCATTGCGCCCCACGGCGTTGTAGACCACGTAGTAGGAATCGCCGAACGGGGTGACGCGGGCGTCCATGACCCCTTCCTCGTCGACGGTGGGGTCGGGCCATTCCCCGGAGGGCCCCATGAGCGGCGTCTCTTCGATTTCGAAGTGATAGCCGTCCCGGCTGCGGGCGGCGTAAATCCAGTAATACCCTTTGAGGCCCTGGATGGTTACCAGCAGGACATATTCGTTATTGACCTTCGCCACGCCCGCATTGCAGATGTCGGCCAGGCGGAAGGGGACGTCCTCGGGGGAGAGCACCGGATTGCCCTCCCACCGGTGGACGATGTCCGGTCCGCGCCGCTGTCCCATAGGCTTTCCTCGTGCAGATAGACGTTCTATGCTGAGTGTGCCTGTAACATAGCGGGAACTGACCGCGATTGCAACGGGCCGGACGGTTGGGCCTTGCCGAACGCGAACGGGCAGGCGCGTTCGAAAGTTGCACACACCGGATTCTTTTTGCTACAGTAGCGTCTTGTGCGTAATGCGAAAGTTTCGTAGATCCAACGACAGGGACATTTTGGGAGAATCAGAGAATGGCGAGCAGCAAATCTGCAAAAAAGCGGATTCGAACCAGTGAACGTGACCGCCAGCAGAACCAGGCGGTTCGGTCGAAAGTGCGTACCTACATCAAGAACGTACTGGCGGCCGTTGACGCCAAAGACGAGGCCAAGGTAAAGGAACTCGCTCCTGCCGCGTTGTCGGAAATCGACAAGGCAGCCAGCAACCGGGTCCTGCACCCGAACAACGCTGCCCGGAAGAAGTCGCGCCTGCAACGCCACATCGCGGCGATGAAACCCTGACGCGCCGGTACTCTTTCCGCGCGCGCCCGTGCTCGTTAGGATGCCGGGCGCGCGTTTTTTATGTGTGCGGGCCGCCGGGATGGGCGGGATGATTAAGGCCGCCGGCGCAAATCCTTGATCAATTCCGACAAGCGCCCCTCCACGTCGAAGTACCGCAGGAGCCCCTGTTTGTCAATCAGGATGACCTGGGGCAAGACCCGCGCCGCGTAACTGTGGTGCGTGACCATGGGCGACGCATCAATGCCCACCGGGAACCCGAGTCCCAGGTCGGCCACGGATTCGCGCACGATCTCCAAGGGGTCGGAATCGTCGTGAATCCCGATGAACGCGACATCGGTGGCCGTCTCCGCAAGGGCGCGGTGCAGAAGCAGCACTTCCGAAAGGGTGGCCTCATTCCGGCCGTAGGGGTCAAACCCGGCCCAGAACAGCAGCACGACCACCTTGCCGCGCAGATCGGCCAGAGCAACTGGCTTTTCGTCGAGCCAGGCGCTGCACGTCAGCGGCGGCGCGGCCTTGTCGACAAGTTGGCTGAGATCATTGGGCGCCTTTTTCGGGTCGTTTAAGGCCAGGTCGGGCTCGAAAGGCCGCAGCTCGATGTGCACGTCCTCTTCCTGTTTACGCACGCCGATCTCGAAATCGCGGCGCAAGAACTGCGTCGCATGCTCCGCGCGGAGTTTTACGCTGTCCTCCTTCGGCAATACATCCAGAGGAATGTCAAACAGCCCCTCCTCGTCGGTCAAGGCGAACAGCGGGGTCTTGAGGGAAAGTGTCCGGACCAGCACATGTTTCTCGGGGGTGCCCCCGGCGCTGAGCACCTTTCCGCGCAAGGCTGGAAGCCGCTTGAGCGGAATCGGGCCGACCTGGGACAGGGCGACTTTCGTGATGCGGACCACGACATCGTGCGGGTCGGCGGTCATGAACCCGGGCGGCGGGAGCACGTGCACGCGGCCCTCGCCGGGACCAACCGTGAGCCGGTATCGGCCTTCCTTATCCGTAAAGGCTTCGTCCTGGACGAAATCCGCCACGAGATAGTTGATCGCGACGCCTGGAAACGGGTTGCCTTTGGGACCCACCACGGTGCCTTCGACCGTGTGCGCGGGGGGGAGGGAAATATCGACGGTTGTCTCGCCCATTCCGTCCTGAATCTGCACGTCCCGCGGCGCCGCGGTGGGGTGGTCGGGATGATGCACTTCCAGCGAATAGGCGCCGGGGGGGATGATGGTGCGGTAGTAGCCCTCTCCGTCGGCTAAGGCGTCGTAGAGCAGCGCCCGCTCGTTCTCATCCTTGCGGAAGATGCGCACCGATGCGGTGGCCAGTCCCTGGGCTTCGGCGGTGGTGATTTTTCCCCGCAGGACCTCTCCGGGGTAGAGTTGGGCGGGATGCTGTGTGGGATGGGGAACGAGATAGGGGAGGACGAGATCGCAGTATTTCCGGTGTTCGAGGGTGACCGAGACAAAACTGCCCCGCGGGATCCCGAGGATGGCGATGGAGCCATCCGCATCGCTTCGAATGGAGGGGAATCCGTAGGGCACCAGGTCGTTCGGAAAAACCTCAAAGACATTGCTGATGACGATCCGTTTGACGCGGGCTCCCTCGACCGGCTTCCCTGCATGGTCGATCACGCGGATGCGAACGGTGTCGGGGGCGGCCATGTTCAGGTCGACCGAAAGGTCGTCAAAAATGTATCCGCTCAACCCGGTGAGAGCGAACTCCGGTTTGCGGGCCGTCAGGGTGAACATCCCGGGCTGGGTGTCGGGAAACGCGAATTGTCCGGCCTCGTCGGTCTTTGTCGTGGTCACGATGCGCTCGCGGGCCAGCCAGACATCCGCGCCCGCGACGGGATTGTCGTCGGGATCCAGAAGGCGTCCGCGGACCTCCATGGCGTTCGCGCCGGTGCATGCGAGGATCA
>JAAYAQ010000571.1 GCA_012719295.1 Candidatus Hydrogenedentota bacterium
ACAGCTGCTGGTGCGCGGCAACACGTATGTGACGGGAGACGTGACCTATGCGGATGCCCCGGGCGAGTTCGGCCTGGCGGCCGACGGGACGGAGAACGGCTTGGCTGTTGCCTCGGGCGGCAGTGTGCTGATGGGTGATTATCTGACCATACGGGGCAAGAACCATACGGCGGATGCCAGCAAATACCCGGATACGTCGCTGAGCATTCAAATGCGGCAGGCCAGCAAATCGAAGGACGTCACGAAACGGGTAGGCCGGAAGAATATTACCGAGACCGTGAAATATGGGTATTTCGATCCGGGAGTGGTCGATGCGGGGCAGATGGAGACTACCATGCTGGATGGCGGCCAAGCGGTGACGCGCACCGGTCAGCAGTTCAGTTTTACGACGTCGGAGCTGATGCTGTTCAATAATCTGGAGCTCGAGAAGGCGCTGGCCGATCCCGCCTACACGCCGCGCTTCTACGGTCTTCGGGAGAGTCAGGCATCAAACATTTACGTCTATGATTCCCCCGATGAACATTCCGTGCGTTACGATGAAGCGGGCGGCGGGGTCAGGCTGCTCGCGGATTACCTGGCGGACAACGGGCTTCCCCAGGACATTCTGAACAACGCGACACGGCACTTCATGAATCCGGCGGGCAACTGGATCTCTGAAGATACCCTGCGTCAGATCTGGTGGAACGATGAGCAGACGCGCCCGGCCTCGGGCCGCCCCTTCCAATTCGATGGACTGGTGTACAGCAACAATGCCGTGTTTGCACTTACGCGCAGTTTCACGCGGCACGGGTCGTATGCGTACGGAGCGATGAGGGTGCGGGGCGGTCTGGTGGCCGCAGACCTGGGCATGTTGATCCCGGGAGAAGGCGACACGGTTGGGCTCACGCTGCTGTACGACCGCCGCGTCCGGCGTTTTCTCAATATTGAAGATCCCACGCAAGTGACATTTGCGCGGCTCGTGTACCGTACGAACGAGCATTAGGAGAATTCCCAGGATGCGGAACGCACTGCCCCGTTGCATGCTCATACTCGTACTCGCCGCCCCCGTGGGTCTGCTGGTTCCTGTCTGTTCCATCGGCGCAGACACGGTCACCATGAAGAACGGCGTGACAATTGACGGAATGGTCCAGGAAATTCCCGGAGGAGAACTGACCGTCGTGGTTGCCGGCCGGAGCATCGCCCTTCGGCGGGACGAAGTGGCCGGTATCGTGAAGAACGACAAGACGGGCCATCTCGATTTGGAGACGATCCAGGCGCGGCGGGCCGAACGCGATGCAAAGCATCTTGAGGACACGGGCCTGACTCTCCAGCAACGCGCGGAAATCATGAAACTCATGCGTGATCTGCAGTCGACGGATCCTGAAATCAGCGCGCGGGCCAGTAACGCCTTGATCGCGAAGGGCCGGGAATTGGATCTGTTCCGGTATTTCGAACACTGCCTGCCGGCGTTGTCGCCGCGGTTTGTTCCAGGCGTCCTCGATGTCCTCGCCCGTCTGGATTCCCGCAGGGCCAGGCCTCTGTTCCTGGAATGCTGCTCTCATGTCGATGGCGGGGTCCGCGCGAGGGCGATTGCCTTGTTGGGAACGAACCGGGATTTCGAAGCCGTGGACCAGATAGCGCGCGGGCTTGCCGACCCTGTGCCGGCGGTCCGCATCGCCGCCGCGGACGCGCTCGGGGCTCTCGGGGCGAAAGAGGCAACCCCAGCCCTGATCGAAAATCTGAAATCGGGAGACCTGAGGACCCGGCATGTGAGCCGCCGCGCACTGGCGCAGCTCTGGAGCCTGCCCGGGGAACCCGTGGATTTTGAGACCCACGACGACTGGGCCCTCTTCTGGGGCAGGCAAGCCGGCACGATCGCGAATCCGATCGAGTTGTCGGAACTCCTTCCCCTGGTTTTGCCCGGAGAGCGTTTTCAAGACGAATGAATCCGGGTCTGTCCGCGACTCCGGCACGGCGCCGGTGGACAGGGGCCGATGTCCCGTCCCCCGAAAACGTGTCCCATGCGCTCGAACCGGTGCATGCGGCGCACCGGAGGCACGAAGCGCATAGCCTTCCCTGGAGTACGGCGTTTTCCGTATACGCATCCCGGTTTGGCGGGGGTGGGCGACAGTGCTATGCTCAACATCCTGATGACGCATAG
>JAAYAQ010000572.1 GCA_012719295.1 Candidatus Hydrogenedentota bacterium
CGGTTGAGGAGGAGCTGGCGCAGGGGTTCGTCGCTGGCGAAATCGGTTTCGAGAGCGTCGATGAGCCCCCCCATCGAGACCAGTTTTTCCTCAAAAACGAGGCGTTTGACCGCCGAGAGGGAATCGGCCGCGGTGGCCAGGGCCACGCCTTCGATGGTGATGAAGTTGTAGCGCGCGCCACCCGCGGTGATGTCTTTGCGGTGCTCGATGCAGCCGCCGACCAGCGCCGAGAGGTAGGGGGTCGGGGCATACTGCGCGCGGCTCGCGTCCGCGAGATTGGTCAGCCGGATCAGGTGCTGGAGACAGAACGATACCTGTTTGCGGAAGGCCCGCTTGAACTCGTCCCAGGACCGCATGGCGCGCGGCTCGGGCGTTCGGGGCCCAACCTGTTCGCCCGTTCTCTGGTCGCGGCCCTGGAACATCACGAGCTCGACCGGTTTGGCAAGGTTGAAATTGACGTCGACGGTGCCGGACCGGTCGTCGCCCTGGCGGGTGTTTTCGAGGCAGCCCACGGGGGCATAGTCCCAGAGGTCTTCCTCGGGGAGGCCTTCCCAGCGCAATCCGCGCATCGCGGTCTCGTCGAAATTGAGCAGAAAGGGGGAACCCTGCGCTCGGGCCACCAGTTGGCAGACGCGGGTGAGGAGGGCGTCTGGCGTGCCGTTGTGGATGCGCACGTTGGGTTTGGGTTCGAGCAGGTTCATCTCTTCGATGACATCGAGGCAGAGGTACGTGAGGTCATTGGTCAGGTCCTCGCCGTGGGGTCCGCAACCCGAAAGCGTGACTAGTTGTCCGAACGAGGACGTGATGCCCTGGTTGCGGCCGACACGTCCCTGATAATCGTAGGCGTAGTTGGGCTTGATCCAGAAGCAGCGGAGCAGTTCCCGGGCCCATTCCCGCGAGATGCGGCCCGACGCCAGGTCCGCGTCGTAATACGGAAACAGGTACTGGTCGAAACGCCCGAACGACGTGCCCGCGCCGGGATACGATTCGCAGGTCTGGACAAGCATGTGCGTGAACCACAGCGACTGAAGCGCTTCGTGGAACGTCGATGCGGGATGCCGCGGCACGATCCGGCACATCCGCGCGATCTCGCGTAATTCCTCCGCACGCGCGGGCGTCGCGGTGACGGCGAGGCGTTCCGCCTCGTCGGCGTAGCGATCGGCCAGGGCCAGCACGCCCCGGCAGGCGATCGCGAACGACTCGAGCGTCTGGCGTTTCCCGGGGTGGCCTTCCCGGGCCAGCTCGGCGCCGATTTCCGCGAGAATGCGCTCGAAGCCCCGGCGAAGCACCTTGGGGTAGTCGGGGATGAGGTGTCCGGGCACCGCGCCGCAATTGCCGATGCCGAGTTCCGATGCGTGGACAACGCCGCGGCGGAATGACTCGAGCTCGCGGTTAAACCGGCGAGCTTCGCCGCGAGTCAGGCACAACGAAAGGCTCGCGTTGAACTGGCCGCCGACGATGAGTTCGCCTTCGAGAATATGGACGGGGAGATGCCTCGCCAGGACCTCACGAAAGAACGTCGCGACCCGGATCGGAAGGGGATTGCGCCAGAAATCGACCGGCAACGGCACCACCGTGGCCGCGGCCAGCAACGAGTCCGCGTAGGCGGGCACGAATGCCAGAACCTCCGGCACGATCGTCCAGCGCGAGGCCATGAATACGGTGTCCCACGCCGTGCCTGTGGAAAAAGGCATCACTTCGTTGCGAAAAGACCGGGTATCAAACGAGAAATACTCGTCGCGCAGGCGTTTCACCCGGTCCGACAGGCTGCTCGAAGGGTTCCAGACTGGAAACCGCCGGGCGGCAGCATCGGGGATGGGCATGATGACCGCACCTCCTTGGACCCTTGCGACGCGCGACACTCGGAGGCGCATGGTACCCGATTTTCGACGAAAGGTCAAAAAGGGGCCGCCCAGCGGCCCCGGCGGGACCGGCAATCCAGCGCAGGCGTCTCGCCGGCTCTTTTGGGGAATAGGAATGCCGAGCTGGCGCTCGGCGATCCCAGGCGTCGAAAGCCGCGCTTATTCTTCGATGCGCGCGGTGACGACGAAGTACAGCGCCTGACCGGGCATGAGATTCTGCTTGGACGTGAGAACCGGTTGCCCGGGCCGGAGGGTGAGGTTTCCCACGCGCAGCCCGACATTGTACCGGTTCTGGTCGGATCTCCGAGCCCGGACCGGCGGAGGCACAGGCTGCCCTTCGGCGGGTTGCGGCGTATCTATTTTGGGCTCAGGCAGATACAACTCCGCGCCCACAATCATCCCATCCGCCCGGACCACGGATTTATCTGCCGCGGACTCGATGGTCACCCGATCCACCTTGAACTGGTACGTCGAAGGCTGGTCGCCGCCGAGCGGGATGAATCCGCTGCCCTCGACCGCGCTGCCGTCCCGCGCGCGCATGAGAATACGGTCCATGAGAAAGAGATCTCCGTCGGGGAACTCCTTGCGCACCGGCTCGGCCACGGCGGTGGCGTTACTGGCCAGCGGCTGGCCCAGTTCCTTGACATTCGTGAGAATGTCCACCGCAAACACGACATTGGCCTCGGAAACGGGCCGGGCGGGCCGGTCGAGCTGCCGGATGATCTCTTCGGCGGACTGGACGGCGCTGGCGGGGCCATACAGGACGATCACGTTGAGGTCCTCGATCAGCGCGTAGGTGAGCGGACTGCCCCTGAATACGCTGAGGACCTGTTCCATGAGCTTGATGTCGCCCTGTTCGATGGGGACGAGCCGCGCCTCGGCCTGTGGGTCGGTCGGCGGGACTTGTGCCCGGGCAGCGCCCGCGGCCGCCAGGCACAGCAGTGCAATGAGTATAGGCAGGCGGCTGGAACGGTTGGTGGCTGGAACGGTGGCTTTCATGGGACTTCCCTCCGGGTTGCTCCCTTGACACCACAAGAACGCTCTACCACCCTCGGTAGTTGACGACAGAGCGCGCGGAACTATTCACACGGAGCGGTCTTGCGTCCGCTTACCGGATTCCGAACGCGTACAGGGTCGCGTTCCGGAGCTGAAATTCGAGGCGTAGAGGCGAACCCGACAGTTCACGGAACGGACGCGGCCAGGTGACGGGCGCGTCGAGCGCGTCCGCGGTGATCGGCGCGCATTCGTCGAAACTGAATCCCGGCAGCGGCTGGCCGTCTGGCGCACAGACCTGGACGCGGATTTCGCCGTTCGGGGCATCGGCATTGAGGGTGATGCCGTCGCCTTCGACCCGCAGCAGCGGTGTGCGGATGAGGCCGGGCTCCGGCCCTGCTTCGCGCCCGGCATAGCGGTCGCGTTTGATCGTGACCAGGCCGATCTGGCGCTCTTCGAATCGGTTCACCTTGTGCCCGCGCGCGTAGCCGCCGTAGTAGAGGTAGACCTCGTCGCCGGCGGGCACTTGCTCGTCGATCCAGGCGTGGGCGTGGTCCCACACGCCCTTTTGCGGGTCGGGGTCGAAGAAGTGGGCGGTGTCGCGCGTCCAGGTCTTGCCGTTCCGCGACCAGGCCAGGCTGGTGTAGCCCACGCCGTAGGCCTCGGGGGGATCGGGCGGGTTGTCGGCCTTCAGGTCGTCGCGCAGGACCTTGACCATGCCGATGAGCAGATTCCCGCGGCGGAGATAGCCGTCCATGGCGTAGAACTGCGTCTCACCCTCATCCACGGAATCGTCGGGCAGCACGACATGATGGGGGGGTGTCCAGTGGAGCAGGTCGGTGCTGAAACTGTGCATGGTGATGCGGCGGTTGCCCGACCAGGCAGGGCCGGTCCGGTACACGGATACGGTGGCCACATAGCGCCCGAACAACGGGTCGTAATGCAGGCCGGTGATGTCGTGGTTGTGGTAAATGAGGGGGGCGCTGGCGATGGGCGTCCACACCAGGCCATCCGGCGAGGTGGCGACCTTGAAGCCGCCGTCCCTCCACCAGGCGAACGCGTAGCGCTGTGCCGGAATCCCATATTCAGGTCCCCGGACGACCACGCTCACACCGAACTGAATGGGTGCGGGATCCTGCAAGGTTCGCGCGGGGCGCTCCCAATGGATCCCGTCGTTGGATTCCATGTAGTTGATGTGGGAATCGGCCATGGAGTCGTTCGCGCGGCCCCCGTACCAGATGCGGAACCGGCCGGTGGCGGGGTCCTGCAGGATGGTCATGTAGGGCTGAAAGCAGCCGTCTTCTTTGCCGGTCACGATCGGATTGGGGATTTCGGGCGTGCGCCGCGGAACGTTGACGACGCGCTGCGTGTTGTTTGAATCCGCGATCAGGTAGTCATCGATGAAGAGGTGCGGTCCCCGGACAAGATACACCGGTTCGGTGTCCGGTGGCGGGTGTCCGGGGGCGTACAGGCGCGCGTGGGTATTCGCAACCGGCACGTCCTCGGCGCTTCTGACCACCATGGCGCCGGCCTGCTCGCGATCATCGGCCGTATGCGAGAACGCGGCCGCCGGAACAAGCTCGCGTTCCTGGCCTTCCCATTCCCAGAACAGGCGCATACGAGCCTCGCCGCCGCTCTGGAAGGACTCGACGCGGATGGGGAAGGGTGTCCCAACCTCGTCGAAGGAGAACACTCCCCGGCGGGGGGCGTCTTCGGCCCATCCGTCAATGATCAGCGAATCGCCTATCCACACGCGGCACCCGTTGTCGGCTTCGGCCGCGAACGCGACTTCGCCGTGTACCGGCGCGGCGATACGGCCCAGCCAGACCCGCGAAAAGTCGTTGATGGCCGTGCCCGTGTCGAGGTTGATCTCCGGATCGACGCCGCTGTCTCCGGGCCGGGTGAAATTGGAGCCGTTGAAGAACACCCACGCGAGGCCGGGCTGCGCGTCTCCACCCGGCGCGCCTGCAGCGGACAGTGTCGTCAGGACAACTGCCAGGAACCCTGTCATAGCCATCACTACCCCCTCCTCCTCGCTCGTTGTGGATGGAACCCCGCCGCAAAGCGCTGACGGCATGCCCCAAGACCCGGTCGACGCCGCTTGCTGTGGCCCGGGCTCTTAGTCTGCTCTTTCCGGGTTTGCTCCAACAATCTCCTTCCAAATCCTCCGCGACGTCTCCATGAACGTTTCCACATTCTCTTCGGGCGTGTCGCGGGGGACCATCTCGCCCGAGTTCATGACATGCCCGCCGTGGCAGCTTACGTTGCGCGCGATACGCTCCACTTCGCGGGCCACGTCGTCCGGCGTGCCGTTCATGAGCGTGCCGATAGGGTCGACATTGCCCGACAGGCAGACACGGTCTCCAGCGACCTCGCGCACCGTCTCCATGGCGATCCCGGGGCCCGCGCTGAGAATGGAAAAGCCAGCCCCTGCCATGAGGTCGAGCATGGCGGGCAACTCCTCGCTGGCGTGATAGATCACGACGCCGCCGGCTTCCGTGTACGCACTTGACACGCGCTTCGCCGGTTTCAGGGCAAACGCGCGGTAGGTGTCCGGGCTGATCAGGTGGCTGGATGCGTTGCAGTCCCCGAACCAGATGGCATCGGCCCCGGCGCTGAGCTGATCGAGCCCGAACTGAATCTGGTAGTCGACGAAAAACTCCAGGGCTTCGCGCAGGAACTCCGGTTGCGTGATGGGCATCAGCATGGTTTCGTTGAGACCAAAGGCCAGCGCGACAGAACTGAACGGCGCGGCGGTGCGGCCGGTGACGCACACCGTGTCCCCGAAATGGCTCTTCACCGCGCTGATGGCGTCCAACAAGACGCCCATACGCCCCTCGACGCGGTATCCGTGAAATCTCAGGGACGCCAGCGCGTTCTTATCCGCGGGGAGGTACTCGCACGTGGCGGGAAGAATGTCGCCCTCGCCCTTCACCCCCACGCCGAGGGTTTCGAATTCGAGGCAATCGTCGACCTGCAGCCACGCCCAGTCATAATCGAGCCGCTCGATGGCCTCGATCTGCACCCGGGCCATTTCCTTCGCGTCCGAGTTGTAGCGATTGTACCGGCTGCCGCACACCCGTACGTCCATTTCCTCGCTGCACACAAACACCGGCAACCGCTCCGGCCGCCCCATCTTCACCGCCGCCCGGATATCTTCAAGTACCCCTCGATACGCCATGGCGTGCTCACTCCCGAATAGTTGAGACCAGCATGACATGGCTTGAAGACGGGTGCAAAAAAGTCGCTTTTCAAAGCGGTCAACACCTTACGGACAAGCCTTACCACAACTTGCCGAGTGCCCGCGCGGCTTCAGGAAAAGACCAGAAAAGAAGCGCCGCGCGGGCACGCGTAAGGATCCCGTGTCTGCATTGAAGACTTCCCGAAACGTAGAAGGAGCTGACAGTCTCTTCATTCCCGGGAACGCTGGTGCGGACATGTGCGTCCGCGGTGATCGACTGACAGGGTTAGAAAACCCGCCATCCGTTACCGGAAGCCATCATGCGCAAGAGGCTCATGCCGCCTCAATTGTCCGCCGTAGGCGATGCAGATGGGCCGAAGGCGGTTTAACGCGGGTCCCGAGGAAGAATAGCGCCAATCTGGCGCTCGGCGCTCCCAGGAGCGATCGCTGTCCGGATAGGTCGTGGCGGGGTCTGGCCGGAAGGGGCACGGTTTTGCGCCGTTTCCGCGAAGCGAACCGAAAAGTTTGTGGAAGGGGGCCGGGGGGAACCTTCTTCTCGAAAAAGGTTCCCCCCGGAGTTCTGTCGCGCTTATTCGACCGTCACGCTCTTGGCGAGGTTGCGGGGCTGGTCGACGTCGCAGCCGCGGTTGGCGGCGATGTAGTACGCCAGCAACTGGAGCGGCACGGCGACAATGATGGGACTGAAGGGCTCGTAGCACTCGGGCACCCAGAGGACGTCGTCGCTGTGGGCCTTGATGCCCTCGTCGCCGATGGTCGCGACGTTGAGGCAGATGCCTCTGCGCGCGCGGATTTCTTGGATGTTGGACACGGTCTTGTCGTAGGTCTCGCCCTGCACCGCGATGCTGACCACGGGCAGTTTGGTGGTGACCAGGGCAATGGGTCCGTGTTTCATCTCGCCGGCGGCGTAGCCTTCGGCGTGGATATAGCTGATTTCCTTCAGCTTGAGTGCGCCTTCCAGCGCGCTCGGGTAATTGTAGCTGCGGCCCAGGAAGAGGGCGTTGAACGTGTCGAGATACTTGGGATCCTTGGCGCAGTTGACGATGTTTTCCTGGTTGTCGAGGACCCACTGGATCTTGTCGGGAATGGCGCGGAGTTCGGCGATCATTGTGCGGGCCTGTTCCTTGGAGATGGAGCCGCGGGTTTCGCCGAGCCAGATCGTGAACAGGGCGAAGCACGTCACCTGGGAGGTGTAGGCCTTGGTCGAGGCGACCCCGATTTCGGGCCCCGCCTGCTGGTAGATCACCCCGTGGGATTCGCGCGCGACGCTCGAACCGACCGCGTTGACGATCGAGGCGACTTTGGCGCCTTTGCTCTTCGCGATGCGGATGGCTTCCAGGGTGTCGGCAGTCTCGCCGGACTGCGACACGGGGATCATGATGGTGTTTTCGGGGATGATGGGATCGCGGTAGCGGTACTCGGAGGCGATGTCCAGCTCGACCGGCACGCGCGTGAACTTCTCAATGAGGTATTTGCCCACCATGCCGGCGTGCCAGGCGGTGCCGCACGCGACAATGTGGATCTGTTTGCAGGCCTTCAATTCGTCGAGGCCGATGTTCATGTCTTTGAGCTGGACTTCTTCCGAGCCCTCGGAGACGCGCCCGCGCAGGGTGTTGCGGATGACGTCGGGCTGCTGGTTGATTTCCTTCAGCATGAAGTGCGGGAAGCCTTCTTTTTCGGCGGCCGCATCGTCCCAGTCGACCTGTTTCACTTCGAGGGTGACGGGATGGCCCTGGAGATCCTCGATTTTGTAGCCATCACGGCGGATTTCGCAGACCTGGCCGTTGTCGATGTAGAGGACTTTGCGGGTGTACTTCATGATCGCCGGCACGTCGGAAGCGATGAACGCTTCGCCGTCGCCCAGGCCGACAATGAGCGGGCTGCCGTGACGGGCCGCCACCAGCACGTCGGGGTTGTCCTGGCAGATCACGCCAATCGCATAGGCGCCCTCGACATCCTGGAGGGCGCGTTTGACGGCGGCGAACAAATCGCCCTGGTAGTACTTGCGCACGAGATGGGCGATGGTCTCGGTATCGGTCTGGCTGCGGAATTCGACACCTTCGGCCTGGAGCTGTTCGCGCAGTTCCTGGTAGTTCTCGATGATGCCGTTGTGGACCACGGCGATCTCTTTGGGCACGTCAAAGTGCGGGTGCGAGTTGACCTCGCTCGGCACGCCGTGCGTGGCCCACCGGGTGTGGCCGATGCCGAGGGGCGACACGAGCGGGGTTTCTTCCAGCCTCGTGTCGAGCAGGTTGAGTTTTCCAAGGCTCTTGATGCATTCGAGTTTACCGTCCTTGATCACGGCCACGCCCGCGGAATCGTAGCCGCGGTATTCGAGCCGGTGCAGGCCGCTCATGATGATGTCGGTCGCCTGCTTGTCTCCGATGTACCCCACTATTCCACACATTGCTCTTCCTACTCCTTTTCACGGTTAGTCGTGCGCCCCAGGGCGCCGAATGAGCGTACACACCGGGCCGCGGCCTAGCCGAGGCCAAACAGTCGAACAAACAGTTCCCGCGCGAAGAGCGCCAGCGCCGACATGACAACGCCCGCGATGCATACGCCGCAGAAACACGCACACAAGGTCTTGTACCACTTCAAGCCAAACAGATGGCCGGCCATGGCGCCGGTCCACGCGCCGGTCATCGGAAGGGGAATGGCCACGAAGATGGTCAGCCCCCAGAACTCGTATTTTTCGATGTTCTTGCCTTTGCGGCGCGTGCGGGCAAAGAGCCACTCCACAAAGCGGTTGCCGCGCTCCCATCGCCGCACAACATCCGTGATGGGCTGCAAGAGAAACACGATGAACGGAATGGGCAGCATGTTGCCGAACACCGCCAGGGAATACGCCTGCCACAACGGCAGTGGCTCCTTCCACAGGATCGCCACGGGCAGCGCGCCCCGGAGTTCGAGAATGGGCAGCGTCGCCAGAAGCACCGTGGCCACCGGCAGCGAGAATGTGCCGGTGAAGAATTCGACCAGTTGCTCTTTCACAACGCGATGTCCCATTCGGCCAGGGCGGCAATCGCGCCCTGGTTGGTTACGTCCCGGTGCAACGGCGTTATGCTCACCCGGCCTTCCAGGATGGCCTCGAAATCGGTGCCCGGCGCCGCGACATGGCTCGGTTCCGCCCCGCCAATCCAGTAATACACGCCGCCACGGGGATCCGTCCGGCGAATGATCTCGTCTTTATAGTCGCGCCGCCCCATGCGGGTCACGGCGACGCCCCGCAACGCCTCGAAGGGCATATCGGGCACGTTCACGTTCAGCACGGTGTCCGGCGGCAGGCCCCGGTCGAGGGCGTGCCGGGCAACCACTCCGGCCACGCGTGCGGCCGTCTCCAGGTGTTTCGGACTGTACGCCACGTCCGACACCGCAAAAGCCGGCAAGCCCAGCAGCATGCCTTCGCGCGCGCCGGCCACGGTGCCGGAATAGGTCACGTCATCGCCCAGATTGGCGCCCGGATTGACGCCGGACACGACCAGCGACGGCCGCCGCGGGAGCAGGTCCCGGACGGCCAGCATGACGCAATCGGCCGGCGTGCCATCGACCATGAACCACTGCGGCCGCACTTCCGTGACCCGGAGCGGGCGGTGCAGCGATACGCCATGACTCACCGCGCTCTGTTCCCGGTCGGGGGCGTACACCCAGACATCGCCCAGCGCGCCCAGCGCTTCGGCCAGCACCAGCAACCCCGGCGCCTGAACGCCGTCGTCGTTTGTTACCAATATCAGGGGGTCGGTCATGCTTGCTCGCCGGAGCCCGGTTGGGGACTCCTGCCTTGATTCGCTCCCGGCGGCGGCGCCGTTTGCCAATGACAACAGGTTCGTCTGGGAATCGGGGATGCCCTCGCGCATGCCTCCGGATGTATGCGGAACAGACAGAAAGGCAGGGTTCACCCGCTCGACTGCATAAACGCTGAAACAGGGTATCACAGGCGTCTGGCGGCAATCAAACGAGCGGTGGGCGATGCAGGATACACACCCGCCACCAACGCACAAACAACCGGCCACTCGCCTCCTATTCCACACGCTCGACCGAGGATACGCGGCAGCCGCATGGGGGGCATCCGATTTCCCTTGTTGGGGGCAGCCCCCCGTGGCTGCCCTCCGGTTCGAACGGGGACACGTTGTCGCGCCGGGGACGGCGCCCTGGGAGCGCCGAGCGCCAGCTCGGCACTGGGTTGCCGCCGGATCGCGTGTGGGACCGGCGCCCTCGCCGGTCAGCCGAACGGGGACACGGTGTCGCGCCGGGGACGGCGCCTGGAACATGTCCCCCTTCTCGTCAGGGTGCTTCAGACTCTGAGATCCCTGTGCCCTCCGTGGCCAATCTCTTCTTGTCTCATGCGGGATCCCTGGCGGCCTGCACTCATTCGGCCGCGGTGTAGCGGTAGTTCCACCGGCGGTTGGGTGCGCTGTCGCCGTTGACGCCGAGCTCGGAGACATCGCTGAACCCCTGGATGTTGTCGGCCCAGTGGAAATCGAAGGCCGGAACGCCTTCGATCTCGCCGGTGAGGGCGCGGGGGACGGCCAGTTCCATCCCGTTGCCGTTGACCCGGTAGGCGGCGGTTCCGGCGGCGCGCCAGGCCCCGTTCTGCCAGGCGCTCACGCTGGTCTCGGTGCCGCTGGCGACCTCGAGGTTGATGACGCAGTCGTACGCGAGCCAGCCGGTCCGGGCATCCTGGTCGGTGTCGAGGAACAGCAGCATCCAGTGCGGATCGGTGTGCGGCGAGATGGGTTTTGCCGTCTGCACGAAGAAATACAGGTGGCGCTCGTCGTGGGCCGCCTTGGACAGCACGAAATCGTTGCGGCCGGTGGTATTGCGGTAGACCAGCGTGCCGTAGCCAGGGTGGTCGCGGTGGAGCACGTCGCCGATGGTATCGCGGAACTCGGGAACGACCGATTCCCAGTCGTCGAACGCGCCGTCGACGGCAATGGTGCGCGGTCCGCCGGCGACGGGCCGCGGGCGGACCCCCTTGAACCGGCGCACCCAGCTCGCAAGCTGGTAGTAGTAGTTGTCGGTATGGCCGCCGCGCATGGGTTCGCAGTCGCGGCTGTACTCCTGCGTGTACTGGTCGACAAACAGCCCGCCGGAGTAATAACAGTCGGTGTCCTTGTACGTGCTCCATTCGGTGTACCGCCCCGCGACCCACTCGTTCCATCCGGTCACGAAGATGAACTGGGGATTGACCTCGAGGGCGCGCCGCCATTGCTCGTCAAAGTTGAGTCCGAGGTTGACGGCGCCGTCGCGCATGTCTCTGGCGCCGTTGTGCCAGCTTCGGCCCATCGCGCCGCCCTTGTGGGCCATGGGAGCGGGGCCGGGCGTATTCGGCAGGGCGTTCTGGGCCACACCGACGCTCATCTGTTCGGCCTCGCCCGCGCTGTTCCGGAACACGTGTTGCGGGTAGACCTCGAGCCAGCTCCACTGGTCCGGGCCGTCCGGACCAAGCCAGTAATCGGGCATCGGACGGCGAAATGTGAAGAACTCCAGCATTTCCGGGTCTTTGATGAACGCCTTGTTCGCGAGCAGGAAGGGTTTGCCGTCCCACACGAACCAGAGGTCGCGCCAGAGACCCGGTTTGTAGAGGTCGGGCCAGAGGCGGTTGACCACCTCCGTGGGGTCCCAGAAGGGGGTGATAAACCCGATGGCCGGGGTTCGATTGCCTTCCGCGCGCATGGCGGTGTATTCGCGGCACAGGGCTTCGTACTGCTCTTTCCAGGTCCAGGGCGGATTGGTGGTGTCGAACAGGACGACGTCGATCCCCGCGTCGCACAGCATGCTCGCGTGTTTTCGGATGACGAAGGGATCGGTCATGAGGTAGTACCCGAGTTCCGGCTCGCCCCAGTGATGCGGCGCGCCGTTTTGCGGCCATTCCACGACGCCGTCCCGGGCGGCGGCGATGAGCTTCGTGTTGTCGTTCGGGCCGCCGGGGTTGGGCCGGTGCCAGGTCCAATAGAAGATGCCCACCCACTTGTCGGGCTTGACGGGTCCGGTCTCCTCGAACCCCGGCGCCTCGCGTCCGAGGGCGTCGGTGGCGACCCAGGTGTCGGCGAACGTGTCCGCACCCTCGTACGGCCGGCCCGCAAACTCGCCGGCGCCGGCCGGAAGACAGGCCAAGGCCATGACCAGGACCACAGGGGAAAGCCGCGGCCGCCGCCGCATGATTACGCCGCTCTGATGCATTGATGAGTCCTCCTGTAAGCAGAGAATCCCTCTGACGAACCCGCGACAGTATGCCATTGTGCAGAGCCCGTCTGCCAAAACGGGGACCGGTGCGCCGCGGGGTTCAGCGCGTGACGCCGGGTTGCAGTCCGGCGATGAACCCCTGGAAATCGGGATGTCCCGCGAGAATCTTCGCGGCGGCCGCGCGAAGCAGGTCGACCTCTTCGCGTTCGAGTTTGAAGCTCGTAGGCAGATTGTCGAGGACGTCCCGCTCCGCGGGATCATCGATGCCCGCGAAACTGACCTCGACAAACCGGCATTCCGGACCGGCGGGTTTCTGCCCGTTGGCGTCTGTGCCGCCGAAATCGAGCAGGCCCTGAAGCTCATAGTTTCGGAGCAGCAGGCGGATGTATTCCACCTGGGCGCGCGTGAAATTGGATAACGGCGTGGTGCCCGCGGCGAGCAGGGTCGCTATCAACCCCAGCGGCGACTGCCGTGCATCCCACCCGCGGTCGACGCTGGTCTCGGCGTTGACGGTGACGATCAGGACTTTTTTGACCCCGGTGAAACGGCCCGCGGGCAGGCCCGGGTGGCTTCCAATGGATTGCCGCAAGACCTGGATCACCGGCAGCAGGCCCAGGTTGTCGGCCACGCCCCCGTCGGTGAGGTGGATGAACCGCCGGCCCGCCTTATCGTACGTCTGCAGGCTGCGCGCGTAGTCGTACGTCCAATGGTCGGGATCTTCGGCCGAGAGGATCTCCTTTTCCCAGGCCGGCAGCGCGTAATCGGCCCCGCGCTCGTAATTGCGCAGGGTCAAGGGAGGAAATGCGCCCGGAAAGGCCGCCGAGGCCGCGACCGCATAGCCAATCGGAAACGAGTTCAGATCGGAATACAGATGGTCAAACTGGTCCTGGGTGAATTCAAAGCGCGTGCCCGAGGCGATGTCCGTGGCGTTGATCACGATGAACGGGCGGCGGCCGGCCGCGCTCAGGTCCCCAAAGGTCTTCTCCCCGAAAAACTCGCGCCCGAAGCGCCGCGCCATGATGTCCGTGCGGGTATAGAACGGCGAAAATAACTCGAAATTCGTGCGCGGGAACAGAAGCTGCTTGATCAGGCTGCCCTGGATGTTCTTGTAGAGGACCTCCTCGGGAAAATCCTCGAAGATCCGGTCGCCGAACAAGCCGTAATACGCGGCGGGCAGGCTGCCGCCCGACACCGACGAGATCACGTCGACCTCGTCGAGGAGCGTGCGTTCAGCGCCTTCCCAGGCGATCGGCGTGTCGCGCAAGACCTCCAGCACGCCATAGGCCAGCGCCGCGGCGCGGGTGCCGCCGCCGGAGAACGTCAGCACCACCACAATCGAGTCGGTGTTCGTGGCGTTTGGGCCGACGTTGCTCAGACGGTATCCCCGGGTAGGCTCGAAATGATGCAGCCGCTGGTTGCGGGCCGTCGGTGTGCTGACGCATCCGCCAGACAGCAGCGACAACGCCACGGCCACCGTCAGCACGAACGCGGTTGCTGGCGCGGAACCCCGCGGCGATGGATGGAAACGCATGGCGCGTGCGCCCTCATTACGTGTGGCGGCGACAGGACGGAAACGGTCCACGGTTCCCTCTGCCGCAAACCGGTGACCTGGTTCCTCGGAGATGGCGGGCGGCACAAGACCCGAACTTGTGACCCCCGGCGTGTAGAGAATACGCGCCAGCCTTCCAGCGTTCAGCGCAATCCGCCCGACAGGAGCGGCTTCACGCCATTCTACAGACCCCCGCGATGGGGCGTCAAGGACGC
>JAAYAQ010000573.1 GCA_012719295.1 Candidatus Hydrogenedentota bacterium
ATCGGTCTCGGTCTCGCGATCGGTCTCGGGATCGGGATCGCGATCGGGATCGGGACTTGGGCTCGGGGTCACGTCTCCGGCAAGCTGGCGCGCCTTCGGCACTCCGGATTGCAGAATGGTTTTCTGTCTTGCCACATGGGTGAATCGACAACAGCTCCAGCGCCCCGACATCCAAGCGTCTGAGCAATCTGCCCTCGCGTCAGCCAGGTATTGGGGGCAGCGCAGCCTGCCGAGTCATGGCGTTCTCTCGCCGGAGTCTGGAATTGGGAACCGCTTCTCTTGCCTGGGCCGGATTGCGGTCAACGGCCGTGCCGCGGGGGAAACCTTCGCCTGAGTCTGCATGCGGCCGCGAGCGTCAAGCCCACTGCGCCAAGGGGAACCAGAACTGCCAACGTCACATTCCGTTTCCGGTCGTACCAGTGCTGTTCGGGCCTGGGCTGATACAGGACCACGTCCGTAAATTTCCTGGGAAACCACCGCAATTCGTCGGCTTGGCGAGCGATGAGCAGATTTGGATTGCGGCGCACCAAGGCTTTGTAGAATTGATCCGCCGCTTTCGGGTCTACGTTCTTCAGATAGACACCGCCCAGGTACAGGGCGTGGGCCGTCAGGACATCGTTGTCTGGTAACAGCTCAGCCGCTTGTCGCATCATGTCTGCCGCGACCCACACGAAGTGGTTCATGCGCGGGTAAGGCTCCAGGCTCTCCTCAAGGCGTCGCGGGAGATCCGCGGGAAAGTCGGGCGGACTGAACCTGTCCCTGGCGGTCGCATCAGGAATAAGTTCCGGGCAGAAGAGGTCGGGTCCGTATTCGCGGATGAGACGGCCCAACTCGAAAAGATGCCCGGCGCGCTCCCGTGGTGGCAAGGTGCTGTCGTTTGCGCCATCGGCGCGGGCTCTGGCCCGTGCGGCGACTTCGGGAATGGACTCGCTGGATTGCTGCCAGAATCGGCGTGCATTCTGGTCAGGATAATACGGAAGCGCCTTGTCCCACATGCCCATCCGCGCCCAGCGCCGTGCGAGCGTGTGGCGCAGGGCTGCTATGCTGCAATCTGGGGGGCAGTGGTCGTATGGATCGGGGTCATCCTCGGTCAACTTTGGATTCCCGGCCTCCGTCTCGACAAATTCCTGCAATTCCTCGGGCGTCATCACTCGCTCGGCGAGGAAGAGCGCATCGTGCCAATTTCCTCTGTCCCCGTCGACCCGGAGAAACTCCAACAAAGCCTCATGGTAGTCGGCTTGCTTGAAAAGGGCATAGCCCAGCTCTTCGCGCACCACGCCGCGAGCCTCGACCCAGGACAAGCTGCCGTCGTCCAGAAGAGGCGCGCGCACTTTCCATGCGTCACCAAGGGGGAACGTATCGGCCAACTCCTGCAGGAGGGCCGTACCCTCGTCAACTCTGCCCTTGCGCAAGAGCAGCTTGGCGTCCACCCACCGGGCAAACGGGGTCTTGGGCTCGCAGTGTACAAGCCATTCCTCTGCGCAGGCCATATCCCCGTTCTGGTAGGCAAACCAGGCCATGCGGTCCGCGCCGGGCACCACGCCATCCCATGTCGTGCTCTGCAACGCGTCCAGCCATTTCCGGGCCTTATCTTTCTCGCGCGTGTGTGCAACCAGCCAGGCAGTGACGATGCGCCTCGACAGTTCGTCCTGTACCAGCGCGGGATCGACGGGCTTCTCGTCAAGAGCCCGGCTGCAGACGACTCGAAGCGACAAGGCGGCGCCAGTGCCGATGCCGGCATAGCGGTGTATCGCATCCACGTACGCGCCTGATTTCATTTCCGCCTGGGCTTGCCAGCCCACGCTGGCCTCGGCAAGGCCAAGGGTGTCAGCGAATCCCTCGGCCGCCAGGGCGCGCGTCTTCTCGAAAAAGGGAATTGCCCTGGCCGGGTCTTTCCGCAGCCATGTTTTGCCCAGCATGAATGCGGCCCAGGTGCTGCGGTGGGCGCGTTGTTCAACGGGGAGTTCAAGAACGGAGGCAAAATGCGCCGCCGCGGCGTCCCAATCCTGATTGAAATAGGCGGCCGCGCCGCGGAGGTAGCGTTTAAACTCTTCCGGCACGGAAGCCAGTCTTTCTTCGTATGGCGCCAGGTCAAAGGGTTCTGGCGCTGTCTCGCGTTCGAAGGAATAGTAATACGGCTGCAGCGAGTGCAGCCAGCGGAAGACGAGTTTGCAAAGGGCGCTGCGAACCGTCTCGTAGTCGTCGATCATCTCCCTGGCCTTTGGATCATCACGCACAGCCTCTGCGAACTCACGGAGGTCCGTATCGCAGGTGAGTGCGAATAATTCGACCCTTGAGTTCCGCACGTCGCGGACCAATTCGGCCGGGTCGGAAGCACCGAGGATGCTCTGGCACTCGATGTCAAATATGGTGTTAGGCATTGCAAGGGCGTCCCGTCCGCCATAGGTCAGGTAGCTCAGAGGACCAATACCGCATGCGAGAACCTTCTCCGAACACAAGGCCACCAGGACAGCGAGCAGAAACCGCCGGTGTCTCATTTCAGAACCTCCACCGCCCTGGCGCGAAGGACCGGGACGGTTTCCCCGTCTGCAGGGTCCAATCGGAACCATGCGGCCATACACTCCTCCCCGGGGAGCGGGGCCCTGCCGATAAGCTCTCCCGCATCGCCCGAAACGGGGCTGAAACCGAATCCTGCCAGAGCGTCGTGTGCCACCAGGCTGCCGTTGATCCAATCCACGCGGATGTGAATGGGTTCCCCAGGAGAAATGTCGCCCTCGTTCTTGACCCAGACCTCGTGAAGATGAGGGCTGGGGCTCCGCACTCCAGTCCGCACGTCCAATTTGTACATTTGCCCTTGCATGACTTTTTCAAGCACCGGCCAAGACCAGTTAAGCCGGTCGCCCTGGACGGGCAGGCGAAACCAGGCGAAGCCGAGGAGGTGGGCGGGCGGCTCGGACCGGAGGGCGCACACCAGGGACGCGATTTCAACAGGATCCGCCATGATTTCGCGCGTAGTGCAGCCCACGCGGGCCTCCTGGCTGTCTTCGGCCACCAATCCAAGAAACTCACCTCCCGGGGCGAAGTTTAATCGGTACCCGTACGTCGGAAGTGCCAGCAGGAAGGGAAATCCGAGCGCCACAGCGTGCTGCAGCCATCCGGGAACGCGGGCGGTGTCACAGAGTTTGATGGGGTCGTCGATGTGCCCCGGGGTCTCGATCGAATGGACTTGGAGAACATAGTGGTCAACTTCCGCCAGCGCCCCTGGTACATCCGGCTGGTTGAGCCAGGAAGGAAGCGCCGTCAGGGAGACGGACACATTTGGAAGGTCTTCCCGAAACATCCGCAATAACGACGCATACTCTGCGAGGTCCTCAGCGGCGCAGTCGTAATCCAGTTGAACGCCGGACGCCTGAATACCGAAACGAGCCATCTCATGCAATAACGTGCGGGCAACGTCCGCCAACAGAACGGCTGATGAGTTCCGTTGCTCCGCACGTCGGATTTCCGGCAGTTCGTGAATACGAAGCACCACCCACACCGGCTTCGTCGTTGCCGCAAGTGCGCCCCAGTAGACGTCGGGCATCCGGTAGCGCGGCTCGCCTTTGTCGAAGGTGATTTCCGCACCCAAGACCATGAAGGCAGTGGTTGCACGCGATGCCTTCTGTATCCCCGTGACCACCTCAGGAGACCATTTGTGCTGCCAAACGTAGACCGCGTGCGTCGGAGGGTCGCGCCTGGTCAAGGGTTTCGCGCTGTGACGTTCACGCGGGTTGATCAACACCATCCCCGCCCCGATGCCCACAAGACCTAGAAGCACCCCGGCTTGGACCCACATTGAGGATTTCACACGCATAGCGACATTGTAGAGTCCATAAGAATGGAACTCCAGTAACGACAGTCAGGAATCCGAGCGCACATTTGCCCACATCGCGACAG
>JAAYAQ010000574.1 GCA_012719295.1 Candidatus Hydrogenedentota bacterium
GCCGTTTCATGATTTGCTGGGCCGTGATAGACATAACATGGCCTCCTTTCGGTGTATATCGCATTATACACCAAAGGCCCCCAATTCGCCACCCCTCATCAAAACACTCGTTTATGACGCAGGCCCATACCGGGCACGGCCTGTTGAGGGGCCTGCCCCGGTTTGATAAAATTACCTGTTTCCTCTGTGTGGTTAAGGTGCGCAATGCTCAGCCAGGAACAACGCGAACGGTATCAACGGAACATCCTGATCCCCGGCTTCGGCGAATCGGGCCAGGAGCGTCTGCTGGACGCCAGCGTCTGCATCATCGGGCTCGGAGGCCTCGGAAGCTCCGCCGCCCTGTACCTGGCCGCCGCGGGAGTGGGCCGTCTGGGTCTCGTCGATTCGGACACCCTGGAATTGTCGAACCTCCAGCGGCAGGTGTTGCATGCCACGGACCGGTTGGGAATGAGCAAGGCCCGCTCGGCCGAAATGACCCTGCGCGCCCTGAATCCCGGGCTCACCCTGCAGACGGTACAGACCCGCGTCACCGGGGAAAACGCCGCAAGCCTGTTTTCGGCTTACGATCTTGTTGTCGAGGCCACGGACAACTTCGCGGCGAAGTTTCTGATCAATGACGTATGCCTGGAGTGCCGCACGCCGTTTGCCACCGCGGGCATTCTGGCCCTGGCGGGGCAGATGATGTTCGTCGTGCCGGGGAAGACCCCGTGCCTGCGGTGCGCGGTGCCCGTGGAACCGCTGGGCGTCCCCACCACGGGCGAGCTGGGCGTGCTGGGCGCGGTTCCGGGCGTGCTGGGCAGTCTGGAAGCCCTGGCCGCGCTCCGTTTCCTGGCCGGGATGTGGCAGCCCGCGGCCGACGGGAGCGGCGCCGTGTTGAGTGTCGAAGGTGAATCCCTGCGCTGGCGGACCACCCGGCTTCCCCGGAATCCGTCATGCCGCTGCGCAACGCTATGGAGTACCTCATGACTGAAGACAGACTGGTTATCGCGGGCCGGAAGATCCGGTCCCGCCTGTTCGTGGGCACGGGGAAATTCCCCTCGAGCGCGGCGCTGAAAGCCTGCCTGGACGCCTGCGACGCCGAGATCGTCACGGTGGCCCTGCGCCGGGCGGATTTGAGCAAACCGGATGACGACTCGATCCTGTCCGTAGTGGATCGCGAACGCCATTTGCTGCTGCCGAACACGTCGGGAGCGCGCAACGCCGACGAGGCGGTGCGGCTCGCGAAACTGGCCCGGGCCGCGGGTCTCGAACCCTGGGTGAAACTGGAACTCACGCCGGAACCCCGGTACCTCTTGCCGGACCCCATCGAGACGCTGAAAGCCACCGAGCTGCTCGTGAAGGAAGGGTTTACCGTGCTCCCCTACATCCAGGCCGACCCTATTCTGGCCAAGCGGCTGGAAGAGGCGGGCGCGGCCACCGTGATGCCTCTGGGCGCGCCGATCGGCAGCAACCGGGGACTGCGCACCTACGACATGCTTCGCATCATCATCGAGCAGGCGGCCGTGCCGGTGGTGGTGGATGCGGGTCTGGGCGCGCCGTCACACGCGGCCGCGTCGATGGAGATGGGCGCTGACGCCGTGCTGGTCAATACCGCACTGGCCGACGCCCGGGACCACGCCGCCATGGCCCACGCCTTCGCGCTGGCCACGGAGGCCGGCCGCGCCGCGTACCTGGCGGGCCTGGGACCCGAACGCAGCGTTGCCGAAGCCAGTTCGCCCCTGACCGGGTTTCTGCGCGACACGAGCTGACGGGCGGCACGGGCGCTGACGGCCCTCAGTCCCGCAACAGGACGTCGCAGACGAGGCGCATCTTCTCGAGAAGCCGGCGGAACAGTCCGCCCTTGCGTGCCCGAGCCCGCAAGCCCACGATCAACTTGCGTTGAAGCCGGTATCGCGTGAGCCGGGGCTTCTCGGGCGGGCGCACGCTGCTCCCGGCCTCCTCGAGCGGTTTCCAGAGCGTCTCGAGGGGGTACCCGCATGTTGCGAGATCGTCGGCGTCAAGCGAGGCAATCACCTCGCGCATCAGCGCGCACTTCCCGGAATCATGGGCCAGCTCGGCCACCCATTTCTTGACGGAACCGGTCTGGGGACGGGCGTGTTGCGCCACCCCGATCGGATCGCCCAAGCCTTCGCGCCGGCCGCCGCTCTCGTTCTTCCCGTACTCGATGGTGTCCCGCTCGAAGGGGATCCCGAGGTACTCGTATATCCGGCCCATCCAGGTTTCGGGCTCTTTCACGAGGTCTTCGTAACGCACATGGCAGTGACTGACCGCATCCTGCCGCAGAAACGCGGCGATGGCCGGCACGTACCGGTTCAGGATCGGGTTGTAGCTGTGGGCCGCGGCATAGTCCCCGTCGAAAAATGAATTGGCATACGACGAGAAGGTGGCCAGCGGGTGCCGCGTGAGTACAACGTACTTCGCGTCGGGAAACACCTTCATCATGAAGGGGAGAATGAGGGCGTACGCCGGCGTCTTGTCGAGCAGGATCTCTTTGCCGCTCGGGGCGAGCAAACGGCCGTACAACGTGTCGCAATAGGCCCGGCAAGCGTCCCAGTAATCCTGTTCGCCGTTGGGCAGGCTTTGGACAAAGAGCTTCTGAGCTTCCGCGGCCAAAACGTGGTCGTAGGGGGCCTTGTCGACTTTTTCCCACACGCCGAGGTGGGCGAGGGGCGTGAGCAGGTGGGGTTCGGGCCCTCCGAGAATCCTGGAGTGGGATTCAAGCATACGTTCGAGCATGGTGCTGCCGGACCGCGGCGAACTGATCACAAAAAGCAGTGGAACACGCATGATTCTCCCCCGGTTTGCTGACCTTGGCACGACTTTAGTGCCGGGGGGCGGGATTGTCAACCGCCACGCCTTCCGGACGCCGGGATAGACAGAAAAATGCTTGTAATATGCATACCCGGTTATGGTATACTCTCGCGTGTTGGAGGGAAGCAGTAGGACCATACGCGGAAGGCAAGTAACGCGGCTGAAAGGAAAACAGTATGAAGCACCTGAAGCATGTATCGAAAGAGATCCCCGCGCGCGCCCAGATTTTCGATTTTTTCAACAAGGAAGAGCATCCTGGTGTGGCTGACAGCATCCGGGGCTTCTTCGCCGATCCGCTGGGGACCATCGGGCTGCATTTCAACAAGTCCGCCTGCTAACCGGGCGCTTGGACACTAGACATCGCCGAAAGCTAACGTCACCGCAAGGAGGCGTTAGCTTTCGTTTTTGATTCCCACCGCGCTTCAGGTTGATTCGCCCCCCTCCTTTTGGTACGCTTTCTGCGCAGCGGAAAAGCGTCTGCGGTGCGAAGTCTTTTGCAACTCCCGTGAGCTCATACTCTTCCGTCCGCCTTGACCCCTTCCCGCTGTGCGCCTTCCATGCAGTTGTTCGCAGGCAACCTTACGGAGACTTTTCGATGTCGGATCCTTTGGAGCGTTTGCTCCTGAGCGGGGACGCCGCCGTGGCCCGGGCCGCCCTGGATTGCGGGGTGCACCTGGGAGTGGGATATCCGGGTACCCCGTCCACGGAAATCCTGGAGGATTTTTCCAGACTGGGCGGCAAGGCCGAATGGGCGCCGAACGAGAAGGTGGCCCTGGAGGTCGGGATCGGCGCGGCATTCGGCGGCGCGGCGGCCCTGGTCACAATGAAGCACGTGGGGCTGAACGTCGCGGCGGACCCCCTGTTCACCGTGGCGTACACGGGGGTGCCGGGCGCCCTGGTGATCGTCTCGGCCGACGACCCCGGCATGCACAGCAGCCAGAATGAGCAGGACAACCGGAACTTCGCGAAGGCCGCGGGCGTTCCCATGCTCGAGCCGTCGGATTCCCAGGAGGCCTACGACCTGACCCGGGAAGCGTTTCGTCTTTCACACACACACCAGATTCCCGTGCTGTTGCGCATGACCACCCGCACGTGCCATTCGCAAACGGTGCTGCGGCGCGCCGCCCCCATCCGCATCACGGAACCGGACGTCTACCAGCGCGACATCAAGAGCCGGGTGATGATTCCCGGGTACGCGCGGCCCGCGCACCGCCGGCTCCGCGCGAAACTGGCCGCCATCGAACAGGAATTTAACGCGTCCGAACTGAATTATGTGGTGGAAGGCGACCGGGCGCTGGGCATCATCGCGTCGGGCGTATCGTATATGCATGCGCGCGAGGCGGCGCCGGAAGCCTCTTTCCTGAAACTCACGACCACCCATCCGCTTCCTGTGGCATTGGCGCGCAAATTCGCCGCCGGGGTAGAGCGGTGCATTGCCCTCGAGGAAGGCGACCCGTATCTCGTCGAGAATCTGCGCGCCCACGGCATCCCCGTGGAAGGCAAGGACGAGGCGTACCGCTTTGGCGAGTTGAATGTCGGCCTCGTGCGGGGCATCCTGGCGAATGCGCCGGCGCCCGAACCCGCGCCGCCTAAAGGCAGGCCGCCCCAATTGTGCGCGGGCTGTCCCCACCGGACGGTGTTCGCGACCCTGGCCCGGCAGAACTGCATTGTTACGGGAGACATCGGCTGCTATACCCTGGGCGTCCTGCCGCCCTTCGAGGCGATGGATTCGTGCGTCTGCATGGGCGCGAGCATCGGAGTCGGCCTGGGCCTGCGCCACGTGCTGCCCCCGGACGAGGCACGGCGCGTGGTCAGCGTGATCGGCGACAGCACGTTTGTTCACAGCGGCATTACCGGCCTGGTCGAAATGGCATACAATCCGCCCCCGACCGGGCACCTGGTGCTCATTGTCGACAACGGCACCACGGCCATGACGGGATTTCAGGAGCATCCGGGTACGGGCAAGATTCTTGATCATTCCCCCTCGTCCAAACTATCGTTCGAGGACCTGGTGAAGTCCATCGGCATCACCCGGGTCCACGTCATCGACCCGACCGAGGACATGCGGGCATTTTCGGATCTGGTGAAAGAGTGCCTGGACAGCGGCGAACTGGCGGTGGTCATTGCGCGCCGGCCCTGCCTGCTCGCGGAACGGAAACAGACGGCCACGGAGCGCGCGGCGGCCTCGAAATCATGCACACCATGAAACCTGTTACAAACGTCATCATCGCCGGCGTGGGCGGCCAGGGGGTCGTCAAAGCCTCCGACATTCTCACCGAAGCGGTATTCCGGGCGGGCTTCGACGTCAAGAAGAGCGAGATCCACGGGATGAGCCAGCGCGGCGGGTCCGTCGCGAGCGATATCCGGTTTGGCGAGCAGGTGCTCAGCCCGATGGTGCCGCCGGGAGAAGCCGATTTCATCCTGGTGATGTCCGAAGACGAGGCGCAGGCCGTCGAAAGCCAGTTGAAGGAAGGCGGCACCCTGCTCACCCCCGAGAGCCTGCCGGGCTACATTGATGAAGACGCCGACGAGGACGAAGACGAAGAAACCCGGTTGCGGCTGCGGTGCATGAACGTCGCCCTGCTGGGCGGCCTGAGCACCTTGCTGGACATCCCGGACTCGTGCTGGCGGGAAGCCCTGTGCGCCAATCTCCCGAAACGGGCCTGGGAGTTCAACGAGAAGGTGTTCCAGCTGGGCCGGGAACTGGTAGACAAGTAGCGACCGGATGCTCCGGCGCGCGTTGTTGGCGGATGTGCAAAGCGTGAAGCAAGGGGGGCGTATGAAGAGCAAGAAATCTGCATCCTGCGGGGGATTTCACCCCGTAAGCGCACCTGACTATCTGCCGCAGACCCAATTGCGCCAGCTGCAGCTGGCCCGGCTGAAGTGTATCGTCAAGCGCGCCTACGAAAACGTTTCGCTCCACCGGCAACGGATGGAAGAGAAGGGAATCACGCCCGACGACATTCAGTCGCTGGAGGACATCACCAAACTGCATTTCACCATGAAGGACGACCTGCGCGAGGCCTATCCCTTTGGCATGTTCGCAAGTCCCATGGACGAGGTCGTCCGGGTGCACGCCTCGAGTGGCACCACCGGCAAGCCGACCGTCGTGGCCTATACCCAGGAAGATGTCAACGTGTGGACCAACGTGATGGTCCGGAGTTTTGTCTCGTGCGGCTGCCACCGGGGAGACATCATCCAGAACGCGTACGGGTATGGGCTGTTCACGGGTGGTCTCGGCGCGCACTACGGCGCCGAGGCCCTGGGCGCCACCGTCATCCCCATGTCGGGCGGAAACACCGACCGCCAGATCATGATCATGAAGGATTTCGGATCCAACGCCATTTCGTGCACGCCCAGCTATTTCGTCCATCTGGCGGAAAGGGCGCTCGAGATGGGAATCGACCTGCGCGATCTGCCGCTGCGAATCGGCGTCTTCGGCGCCGAACCCTGGAGCGATGGACTCCGCCAACGCGCCGAGGAGATCGGCGGCATCAAGGCGTACGATATCTACGGCCTGTCCGAGATCATCGGGCCCGGCGTCGCCATCGAATGCGCGATGCAGGAAGGCCTCCACATCTTCGAGGATCACTTCTATCCCGAGATCATCGACCCCGAGACCTGCGAGGCCGTGCCGCCCGGCGAGGAAGGCGAACTGGTCCTGACGACGCTCAGCAAGATGGCGATGCCGCTGTTGCGCTACCGCACGCGCGACATCACGCGCATGATTCCCGAGGCGTGCGGATGCGGACGCACCATCTGCCGCATGGCCCGCATCGGCCGCCGCAGCGACGACATGTTCATCATTCGCGGCGTCAACGTGTATCCGTCTCAGATCGAGGCGGCGCTTCTCAAGGTGGAAGGCACGTCCCCGCACTACCAGATCGTGCTCACGCGCGCAAAAGGCCTCGATCAGATGGAAGTGCAGTTCGAGGTTACGCCCGAGATGTTCGGCGATACCGTCGGGTCGGTGGAGAACCTCCAGCGCACCCTGTGCCACGCCATCGAGAGCACCATCGGCGTCCGCGCGAAAATCACCCTGGTCGAACCGCATTCCATCGAACGCAGCCAGGGCAAAGCCAAACGGGTTATTGACAAACGGGAAGGCTGAAACCGAATGCCGGAGACCCTCCGGCGCATGAGGAGACCGTCGCTATGAAGCTCACGCAACTGTCCTTGTTCCTCGAAAATAAGCCGGCCCACCTCAAGGTGCCCTGCCGGGCCCTGGCCGACGCCGGCATCAGCATCATGACCCTCTCGCTCGCCGATACCGAACAGTTTGGCATCCTCCGCCTGATCGTCCGCGACTGGCAAAAGGCCAAGGAAGTGCTCGAAAACGCCGGTTGCGTCGTCAACACCACCGAAGTGGTCGCCGTCGAGGTCGAAGACCGGCCCGGCGGACTCGCCGATCTCCTCGACATCATCGAGAAGGCCGGCATCAACATCGAATACATGTATGCGTTCACGTTCGGCCGCGGCGACCGGGCCATCCTGGTCTTCCGTTTCGAAGACCCCGACGAGGCCGTCACCAAACTCCAGGCCGCCGGCGTCGGCGTCGTTGAGGGCATCTCCCTGTACTCACGCGGGACGTGAGCAGACGGGGCTGAACGGCCATCGACCGCCCC
This sequence comes from Candidatus Hydrogenedentota bacterium, assembly GCA_012719295.1. Taxonomy (GTDB): domain Bacteria; phylum Hydrogenedentota; class Hydrogenedentia; order Hydrogenedentales; family SLHB01; genus UBA2224. The sequence continues at coordinate 7,437 of JAAYAQ010000574.1, forward strand.
CGTGCGCAGCAGTGCCCGCGGGGGCGGTTTCTGTTCCGCCAGGGACGTCAGGGCAGGGTGAGCCGCACCCCCTCGGCGGTGGCGGCCGTCGAAGCGAGGAACACAATCTCGCCGCTGAACCGGTCCTTGGTGCTGGTGACGTTGTTGAGCCGTTCGCCGCTCTTTTCCATCAGGATGTGACGGGGACCGAATGCAATCGCGTTCGGGGCCGATTCCCTGTAGACGATGACGTCGCCATGCCGGTAGGCCACGAGAATCGCGCCGTTCTTCTCATTGAGTAGCGCGATGGGGCGCGTACCCTCATCGTCGACGTGGTACAGGCCGTCCCAGGTTCCCGAAGGCCTTCGAACCAGAAGCCCGATGAGGGGATACCCTTTTGTGTCGTAGCTGGTTTTTACGGCTGCGTAGAGCGTCCCGTCCGGGGCAACGGCGCAGTTCATGTGGTCATCCGCCATGCCGTCCCCGACAGGCAGGGCGGACGCGGCCCCGGGGGATTCCTCGGGAAGCCAGTCCGCGGGGGCGGCGTCTCCGGGGTGGAGACGGAAACCGAAGCGCCGGGTCTGCTGGTTGGACCAGAGGACGCCGGTGTCGCCGTTCGGAAAGGCCGCCACGACACAAATATCGTCCGAGTCCACGCCGGTGGCCAGAACGAGCGGCGCGCTCCATGCCGAATACGGCGGCGCGCTCCACCGCACGCGGATATCCGTTTCGCCGTCGGAGGCCAGCCACAGGCGGCCCGAGGCGTCCACGTCGATGGTCGCCGTTTCCACACCGGAGTCGAGGGGGATGACCGCGCTGGACGGGCGCTCCGGCCAGAACCGGTACGCCCGCGCGGCGGCATCGTACGCCAGCGAAACCAGTTCACCCCGTCCGGCTCCCAACAGCAGCACATGAGTCAGCCCATCGACCCGCCGGGCGTCCGCGTAGCTTGCGGTGGCATCCGACAGGTGGAGCGCCGGGGTCCAGCGCGTATCGTCCAGACGCCAGAGCGTGGAACCGGTGGTCTCGGGCAACACGGCCCACCAGCGGCCGTCGTGGCACCAGAGCTTCGACTGGGGTTTCTCCCCCGTATTCGCCGTCACCGCAAAACCCTGCAGGGGCGTCGTGGAAACGCCCTCTTCCGCGTGGACCGCCGCGGCAACCCCCATCCCGATGGCCGCGAACAGCAGCCCAAAGAAAAATCCGTCCGATCGCATGTTGCCCTTTCCGGCGGGCGGGACTTCGGAGGAAAGCCCGGCAGCTTCCCCTGCCGCCAGATGGCCCGCGCCGCCAAAGTATACCGCAGACAAGGGCGGACCGGGAGCGCACGGACACGCCATTGCCCGGCCGTCTCGGGCGACGGCGCCGGTGAGGCCGTCCCTGTAGACGCACGGCCGGGCCGTGGCCTGGGCGCCTCACCTGCGGTTTCTTGACACCGCGGCATTCGCGGTAGGGATGGCCCTTGCGGGCCACCCCCCGCACAGATCCCGGCGAGCGGCATTACCGCACCGGGCTCCTGCCTTGGGTTATGACGTTTTCAGTCGCACGTGGGGATACGGGTGTGTGA
>JAAYAQ010000131.1 GCA_012719295.1 Candidatus Hydrogenedentota bacterium
GCCTTGGCTGCGGGCGAGACGGAGAGTCGTCCGAGGCAGTATCACGTATGCCTCTCGCGGCAGGTGTGCGAACAGACCCCCGAGCTTCTGCACGTAGTTCGCGATGCTGGAGTTACGGATATATGGCAGGCGGCGTTCTTCTACGGATACTGGCACGACACGGTAGAAGGCCTGAAGAAGGGCCGCGCCCAGGTGGAATCTCTGGGGTTGCGGTGGCATCCCCTCAATGTGCCGCTGGGGCATCCGGGCGACTCGCTGGGCGACGCGACGGGCCAGACGCCTCTGACGCCCCCGGCCCACTGGCGGATGGCGGAACGCGTTGACGGCGTTACGCACAGCGGGACGTCGTTGCACGAGCCCGCGACGGCCGAGAACGTGGCGGCGGTGCGGGAGATTGCCACGCTGAAGCCGGATATCCTGTTTCTGGACGATGACTTCCGGCTGGCGGTGGGGCCGGGCATCATCGGGGGGTGCTTCTGCGCCGAGCATCGAGGGCGCTTCCTCCAGGCGGGCGGATTTGCCGAATCCGTTTGGGAAGAACTGCGCGAAGACGCGCGTGCGAGGCGTCTCTCGAAGGTCCTGCGGGCCTGGGTGGAGTTCACGTGCGACGAGCTGACGGGGTGTTTTCGCGCGCAGCAGGCCGCCGCGCCCGACGTTCGCCTCGGCAACATGATTATGTACCTTGGGGCGGAGAAGGCGGGCATTCGCCTGGCGGACTACCGGGAGGCGCCGTTCCGGGTGGGCGAACTCATGTTCAACGATGCTTCGTTCAACCGTCTCAAAGGCAAGACGGACGAGTTGTTCAGCGTGTTGTTCCACCGGCGCTTTGCGCGGCCGGAATGGGCGTGGAGCGAGACGACGGCGTTTCCCGCGAACCAGTTGTCGGCGCGGAATATGGCGGGGAAACTGGCCATCTCGACGATTACAGACGTTCACCACACGATGTTCATGTCGGGCATGACGCCGTTTCCCATCGAGCATTGGGCCACGTTGAAACCGGCCATGGCCAAACAGGCCCGGGTGCATGCCCGGCTCGCGGGCCATACGCCAAGGGGGCCGTTCAAGCACTACTGGGGCGAGGCGCAACGGTATGTGGGCGATGACCAGCCGTACAGCCTGTTCCTGGCCGCGGGCATGCCGTTTGAAACGGTGGAGGCGCTGCCGGACGACGGCTGGACGTTCCTGGCGGATTTCGATGCCCGGGATCTGGATGCTCAGGCGCTCAAACCCGGCCGCGGCGGGATTGTGACCCGCCGGACACTGGCGGCCATGCCCGAGGCGTCACGGGCAATTGAGGAAGACCTTCCGGGCCTGTTTGCGCTCAAACGGGAGCTTGTGGGGGCCGGGTACGCGGGGCCGTGGGTTGAAGACGACAAACCGGTCGTATGCGCATGGTACCCGACGGCCGGCGCGGTGCTGCTCTGGAACCTCTCCGACGGGCGTGAGCAATTCCGCCTGCGGGCGGGGGACTTGGCCCTGAACGTTGAGGTGGACGGTCTCGACGTTGAACTGGTGGAAGCGCCGGAATTGCGCCGCACACGGTGAAAGTCCAGATAGTTAAACAGGCTATTGACGCTTACATGCTTGGGGTATAGAGTAGCAGCTAGGGAGGTGGGATGTGTCCCGGGTAAAGGGGGACACGTCGCTGCGGGCGTTGATGGCGGGTCGTATCCTTGAGGTCGAGGGCTGAGCTGAATGGCTCGGCTCATGGTGCGCTGACCCGGACGCGGGGACGATGGGGCGCTTCCCCGTTTCCGTGAAGGCGCCTCCGAGAGGGAGGCGCGTCCGAACCGGCGGAGACAGGAAGGGGGGACGGTCGCGGAACAGTGGGACCCTCAGGCTCGGACGCCGGGCGTTTTTTCTCAATGCGATGGATGGGGCGGGATTTCTCCACAGCAGACGGTGTTGCTGTGTCTTGTATCGCGATGGTGGCGCGGCGGACATGTGCATTCTAACGCACAAGGGGAAGCGGTATGCACAAGGTGAGGGGCGTTTTCGGCGGATCATTGGGAGTCGTGGTGTGTTCGGCGGCGGTGATGGCGCTGTTCGCCGGGGGCTGTGAGAAGGCGGCGGTGGACGAGACGCCGGTGGTGCGTCCGGTGCGGTTTTTTGAGGTGGGCGCCTCGGAGGGCACGGAGCTCAGGATGTACCCCGGGGTGGTGGAGGCGTCTCAGGAAGTGGAGCTGGCCTTTCGGGTGGGGGGCCCGCTGGTGGAACTGAACGCCACGGAAGGCGAGCGCGTGGAAGCGGGGGCGGTGCTGGCGCGGATCGATCCCCGGGACTTCGAAAACCGGCGCTCGCAGACGGCAAGTTCGCTGGAGAGTGCGGAAGCGGAGTTGAAAGCCATGCGTGCGGGGGCCCGGCCGGAGGACCTCCGGGAAATGGAGGCGGCGGTGGCATCGGCCCAGTCGCTGGTCACGCAGGCGGAGGCGGATTTCAAACGGTCCGAGCGGCTGCTGGCGGAGAACGCGGTGGCGCAACGGACCTTTGACACGGCGCGAACGAGCCGGGATCAGGCCCGGGCGGCCCTGCAACAGGCGCAGGCCCAGCTGGAGAAGGGCCGGTCAGGCGCGCGCCCGGAAGACATTGAAGCGACCGAAGCCAACATTCGCCGGCTGCGCGCGCAGATGCAGGAAGCGGAGGACGCGCTTTCCGACACGAAGATGCTGGCCCCGTTTCCGGGGCTGGTTGCGCGGCGCTATGTTCAAAACCACCAGACTGTGTCGGCGGGGCAGCCGATCGTGAAGCTTCAGAACAAGGACACGGTGGACGTGGTGGTGCACATTCCGGAGCGCGACCTGCCGAAGGCCCCAAGACGCGCCGACGATATGGTGGATACGAGTAATGTGCGGGTGGTGTTCGACAATTTTCCCGGGCAGGAGTTTCCGGTGGCGGTAAAGGAATTCCAGACGGAAGCGGATCCGGATACGCAGACGTATGAACTGCGGTTGAGCGTGACCCCGCCGGACACCGTGCTGATCGCGCCGGGCATGACGGCATCGGTGCGGGTGGCTCGGGGGACCGGAGACTCCTCGGATGTATTCACCGTGCCCTCGGAATCGGTCTTCCAGACGCCGGATGGCAAGGCGGCGGTCTGGGTCATTGACCCGAACACGAAGCGGGTGAGTGCACGGAGCGTAGACGTGGGGGACATCCGCGGGGGGCGTGTGGAGGTGCGGCAGGGAGTGACGGCGGGCGAGGTCATTGCCGCGACGGGGGTGCATTACCTGCGCGAAGGGATGGAAGTGCGGGCGATGACCGGCGGGAGCAGCGCCCAATGAACATTGCGGAGTATTCCATTCGAAAACGCATCGTCACCTACCTGATGTGTTTCCTGATGATGGCGGGCGGACTGTATGCGTACGAGAAGATCGGCCGCCTCGAGGATCCCGAATTCACGATCAAGGACGCGCTGGTGTTGACGCCGTATCCGGGCGCGACGTCCTATGAGGTCGAGGAAGAAGTCAGCGATGTGATCGAGCGGGCGGCACAGCAGATGGGGCAGGTGGACCGGGTCACGTCGCGCTCGGAACCCGGCCTGTCGATCGTGACCGTCACCATCCAGAACACCTACGACAAGGACGAATTGCCGCAGGTGTGGGATGAACTCCGGCGGAAAGTGCACGACGCGCAGAGCCAGCTTCCGCCGAAGGCGGGGCCGTCGCTGGTCAATGACGACTATGGCGCCGTGTACGGGATCTATCTCGCGTTGTATGGCGACGGCCACACGTTCGCGGAGTTGAA
>JAAYAQ010000575.1 GCA_012719295.1 Candidatus Hydrogenedentota bacterium
CGGAGCGTGAACGTCCAGTTGCGCAAACGGCTCAATCTGTATGCCGCCGTGCGTCCCGTGCGCAGCATGCCGGGCATCACGACGCGCTACGAAAACGTCGAAATCGTCGTGATCCGCGAAAACACCGAGGGACTCTATTCAGGACTCGAAAACGAAATCACGACCGGCGTGGTGCAGAGCCTCAAAATCGCCACCCGGACCGCGTGCGAACGCATCGCCCGGTTCGCGTTCCATTACGCCCGCGAACGCGGCCGGCGCCGCGTGACCGTCTTCCACAAGGCCAACATCATGAAATTGTCCGACGGGCTCTTCCTGGATTGCGCCCGCGAGGTCCACGAAAAAGAAGCCCCGGACATTCAATACGACGAGCTGATCATCGACAACGGCTGCATGCATCTGGTGCGCGACCCGAGCGAATTCGATATCCTGCTGCTCGAGAATCTCTACGGCGACATGGTCAGCGACCTGTGCGCGGGGCTGGTGGGCGGGCTCGGCGTCGTGCCGGGCGCGAACATCGGCGACGGCTGCGCCGTGTTCGAGGCGGTGCACGGCAGTGCGCCCGACCTCGCCGGTAAGGGCCTCGCAAACCCCCTGGCGCTCATCATGAGCGGCGTGATGATGCTGAACCATCTGGGCGAGACGGACGCGGCCACGCGCATCAAGACCGCCTACGACCGCGTATTGCGCGATGCAGACCCGCGGGAAATCACCCGGGACATCGGCGGGCAGGGAACAACCGCTTCGTTCGCGGACGCCATCATCCGGCGCATGGAATCGGCCTGACGTCCTGCCGGGGAGTGAATCTTCGACCTTGCGTGTTAGTCTCTTGAACGTGAACGCGTAAACGGATGGAGGTTGACCCATGCTGGAAGCTGTCCCTGTGAGGAAAGGCCTTTCGCCCGAGAGCGTGGCCGGTTTTCTGTTGCGACTTGCCCTGGGCGTCTTGCTCTTTTTCGCCGCTGTGGGGAAATTTGTGGGCCCCGGACCCGCAGGGTTTGCCCAGTACATTCTGCAGGATTTCGAAGGCACCTATCTCCCGCGGATCCTGGTGCTCCCCTACGCCTATGCCCTGCCGTACGTGGAATTGCTCCTGGGACTGGTCTTGATTCTGGGCATATTCACCCGGATATCGCTGACGATCGCCGGCCTCACCCTCATCAGCCTCGCGTTCGGGAAGATGGTCCAGCAGGACCACGTCACCGTGGCCAACAACCTCAACTACGTGTTCATGGCCGCTGTCGCGTTGTGGTTTGCCTGGCGGGACAATGCCCTTTCGCTCGACCGGTTCCTGTGCCGCGCCAAGCAGAACGACTGAAAACCAGGGGGACACGGGCCATGGCGGGGAGATTCCAGGGTAGTTCCGTATTCATTACGGGGGCCTCCTCGGGCATCGGCGAGGCCCTGGCCCGCGCCTTTGCCCTCGAGGGCGCCCGCCTGGCCCTGGCGGCGCGGCGTCTGGAGCGTCTGGAATCCGTCCGGCAAGAACTCATGCCAGCGGCCGCGGAGGTGCTTGCGGTGCCGTGCGACGTGACGAGCCGCCCCTCGCTGGACGCCGCCGTCGCGCAGACCGCAGAGGCCTTCGGCGGCATTGACGTGGCCGTCGCAAACGCCGGGTTTGGCGTAACGGGATTCTTCCAGGACTTGAGCACCGCCGATTTCCGCCGGCAGTTCGAGACCAACGTCTTCGGGCTGCTCGACACCGTTTATGCCGTGTTGCCTCATGTGCGCGCATCCAAAGGGCGGCTGGCACTCATCTCCAGCGTCTCCGGACGCGTGGGCTCGCCGGCTTCCTCCCCTTACGTGGCAAGCAAGTTCGCCGTCACGGGGCTCGCCGAATCCATTTACTACGACCTGCGCGCCGACGGCGTTTCCGTCACGTGCATCGAACCGGGATTCGTCGAAAGCAAGATCCGGATGACCGACAACGCGGGACGATTTCATGAGGACTGGAACGATCCCGTGCCGCCGTGGCTGGTCGTTCCCCGGGACCGCGCGGCCCGGGCCATTGTCAGCGCGATCTACAAGCGCAAACCCGAAGCCGTCATCACCGGGCACGGCAAACTCGCCGTCTGGTCGGCGCGGCATTTCCCGCGCACGGTCCGTTTCATCCAGCGGCAGGCCGTGCAGCGCATGCCCGGCAACCTGCTCGCCGGCCCAACACGAAAGAAACCCTGAAATCGCGCGGGGCGGTCACCTCCAACGCTCAGGCAGGCACGGTGGGTCCCCGCTGACCCGCTCGGAGGCGCTCGTTTTTTGACTTTCCGTCAAATCGACCGGTACACTCCCCCTCACGTGTGAAATTTATCGCGCATGCGGGGGCGGCGCGCACGAACCGATGACGTGGCCGCGTTTCCCGGCCGAATCGGCCTGTTCGCGTTTCAGGCGCATCCAACCACAGAACGGGAACATAGCACATGGAATTTCAGCATGAGGCCGGACCATGGGGCCAGATGACCGGAACCGGATGTGAGTGGACGCGCAGGCGTTTCTACTGCAGCGTGTTTACCGCGCTCATCTGCCTGAGCATCGTGGGGGTCTTGCTGAGTTTCAGCACAAGCACGGTGCATCCGTACCGGGGAGGCATTCTGATGTTCGCATCGGGCTGCTTTCTGCTGGTGGCCGTGGTGGGAGGGGCGCTGCGCACGGTGTTTGGCCGGTTCATTCTGAGCGGGCTCTTCTGCTGCGCACTCGGGGACTACCTGGGCCTGTATGATTTCATCTGGGGCGCGACCGCGTTTCTCGTGGCGCACGTCTTCTTCGTCGCGGCGTTCTGGGTCCTGGGAGTGAACCGGGTGCGGGCGCTGCGATATCTGCCCTTCCTGCTGCTGGCCGACACCGGCATTCTCGTCTGGCTCTATCCCGGCATGTATGGCGGGGATCGGCCGCTGGTCTTCGCCTACATCGCCGTGATCTCGGCGATGGTCCTGTTCGCGTCCGGCGTGACCGCGCCACGGCGGCGAACCCTGATCCTCCTGGCCGCAACGCTCTTTTACATCTCGGACGTATTCGTTGCCCGGTGGCGGTTTACCGACACCGGCTCGATCAACGGCTACTTCTGTTATCCCCTCTACTATGCGGCCTGCACCCTGTTTGCCTGGACCGCATGCATGCGCCTTGAAGAGCGCGATTCGGCTGCGCCTCATGTGGGATAAGCCGCACATGCGCTATGCGCGACTCGGACTCCGCGTGCTGTTCGCCTGCGCGGCGGCCGCGAGCTGCATTGGCATGCTCATGGCGTGGTCGGCGGGAAACCGCGAGCTGGGCCGCATCCTGCGGCTCGTCGCATGCGTGTCGCCCGTGTTGCTGGCCCTGGCCTGCGGCGCGGCCGCCTCCTGGTATGGACGCTGGATAGCCCTGGGACTGCTCTATTGCTGGTTCGGCGACCGGCTCCTGGGGTCTCATGGATTCGTGCCAGGGCTGCTGGCCTTTTTGCTGGGCCACATCGCGTTCGCGGCGGCGTCGCTGGTCCGGGGTATCGCCTTCAAACCGTTCGCCATCGCCTGCGCCGCGCTGCTCCCGCCGGCAGGCGCCGTCCTGCTCTGGCTGCATGAAGGGGTGCCTCGGCACCACATGGCGCCGGTTGTGGCGTACCTCACCGTAATCTCGCTGATGGTTGCGTTCGCGGTAGGCGCCTCGTGGCGGCACAAGGCGCCGCTGCTCGTTATCGCCGCGGTGACGTTTTACGTATCGGACCTGTTTGTGGCGCGCAGCATGTTTGTCCAGCGCGATGCCCTGAATTCCATGGTGGGGCTGCCCCTGTACTTCGGATCGCTGGTCCTGTTCGCATTGAGCATTCCGGGCGCCGGAAAGGACGCTGCAAACGAGGGCCCTCCGCGCATGGTAGAATGGGTACATTGATACGATATGAAGCTGACCATGGGATCCTGTAATGTTCCACCGAGCCGTTAGATTCTACGCGTTCTTTGCGGTCCCGGCGCTCCTGGCCGTGGTCCCGCTCGCGTGCGTGGAAATGCCCGGGGACGATCCCGGCGATATCCCCGCATACACGTACCGTGTGGTCTACTCCTTCCCGCACGACCCCGAGGCCTTCACTCAGGGGCTCGCCTTTGAAGATGGCTTCTTCTACGAGGGGACCGGACTGCGCGAAAAATCATCCCTGCGCCAGGTCGTCCTGGAAACCGGCGCCGTTACCCGGATGGTGACCCTCGAAGACGACTATTTCGGCGAAGGCATCGCCATCGTGGGAGACCGGATCATTCAGCTCACGTGGCGCAGCCAGGCCGGATTCGTCTACGACAAACACACCTTCGAGCGCATCGGGCAGTTCACCTACCCCACGGAAGGCTGGGGGCTGACGTACGACGGCAACCGCTTGATCATGAGCGACGGCAGTTCATACCTGTATTTCCTGGACCCGAATACCTTCGACCGGACCGGCCAAGTCCAGGTGACCGACCCCGACGGACCGGTGACCCGCCTCAATGAACTCGAATACATCGACGGAGAAATCTACGCGAACATCTGGAAGACGGATCGCATCGCCCGCATTGACCCCGATACCGGCGACGTGCTGGCCTGGGTCGAGCTTGAGGGCCTGCCCGCCCCCGAAGACCGCACCGGCGGCGAGGACGTGCTCAACGGCATTGCCTGCGACCCTGCCGGGAACCGGCTGTTCGTGACGGGCAAGCTCTGGCCCAGGGTTTACGAGATCGAGCTGGTCGAAATGGAGTAACGGCCAAATTCTTCAGGAAACCGGCCGCTCGAAGATGAGTTCGTAGAACGTCGCGCTGCCATAAAGGCCGATACCCGGCGAAAACACCTGAACAAGACGCCAGCCCGCGCGGGCGTGGCGGTGGATGGTCTCCTGGTATTCGTGTTCGGCCCTGTTGCTGAAGATCCCTATTTTCAACCGGACAAACGTGTATTCATAGCGCTGCTGCATGGCATCCGCCTCCCGTTGACTCAAATATACCGCGCGAGTCCGCTTATTCGTCGGGATACATGTCCGGGCGGAGACCGATGTTGACGATGCTGCACGCCTGAACGGGATTGAGACCGAGTTCCCGGGCGCGTTCGACCAGTGCATCGTCTTCGGAACCCGGATTGAGAAAAAACTCGGCGGGTTTCCTCGCGGCGATCGCCTCGAGCATCCGAATCCCGAGCCGGGCGGGCACGTACATCGAAATGCGGTCCACCGGTTCCGGCACGTCCTCGATCGACGC
>JAAYAQ010000132.1 GCA_012719295.1 Candidatus Hydrogenedentota bacterium
GCGAGTCTGCACAGCTGACGGTTGGCGGTGGCGGTCATGTGGTCGCCGGCAGCATCCCGCTGCCCGAGGAGTCCGTCGCGGCGCGGGGTCCGTCCCGCATGTGCACCATGTATGTTCAGGAAACCCCTTCCGGTCCGGACTTCCGCGGTGCGGTATTCCTGGCGGGCGTTCCGGTGTCCGGGGACGGCTCATTCCGTTTCCCTGATGTGCCGCCGGGCCAGTACGTGGCTTCCGTTAACCTGCCCAAGCCGGCCCCGGCAGACGGCGAACGCACCGATTTCGAGAGCCTCGAAGTGGCCTTCGAGGTGCCGCCGCGCGAGACGGGGCGCCCCGCCGACGTGATCGATCTGGGTGAAGTGGGCTCGATCGTGGAATACGCTCTTGACGTCGGCGCGCCGGTGCCCGGATTCGCCGCGCATCTCATTGACGGCACGCCGGTCTCCCTCGACTCGTACGCCGGCAAGGTGCTGCTGGTCGATGTGTGGGCCACCTGGTGCGGCCCCTGCCTGGGCGAAACGCCGTTTCTCAAGAAGTTGCATGACGAATTCGGCGATGATGAGCGGTTCGCCATGCTTGGCGTGAGCCTCGACTCCAGCAAAGACGACCTCACCCAGTACATCGACCGCGAGAAGATCCCCTGGCCGCAGATCTATTGCGGTGAAGTGCCCGGCCTGGACCTGCCCCTTACCTGGGGCGTCGACGGAATCCCCGCCATCTTCCTGATCGGGCCGGACGGGCGCCTGCTGGCGCAACACCTTCGCGGCGAGGCCATCGCGATTGCCGTCCGGCAGGTCTTGCGCGGCGGTGGGGGGGCGGAGAATCAGGATACGCCAGCGCCGCAACCCTCCGTGGAATGAGGTCCGGCCGGTGAGCCGGAAGGGGAAAACGCTCCGCTCTCAGTAACTGAACGCCGGCTGAAACTGCGGCCCGGGATGCGGCGTATGCCTGGCCATTTCGAAATGCACCGGCCGCGACATCGGCGGCGCGTACAGGCCCACCGGCTCACGATGCCACCACGTCCCTTCCAGCACGGCTGTTTCCGCGTCGTTAAAGGTGTAGACATAGCGGACGGCCCGGATGTGCCGCGGCGGCGCAGCCGGGAACGGGTTCTCGTCCAACAGGGTCAGAACTTCCGGCGAGCCCTCCAGCAAGCGCGACATCAGGGCGATCACCCACAGGTTGTCCGACAGGCCGGTCAGGGCGGCAAGCCGCATGCGCGTGTCCAGCCGGGACAAGCCGGGCTGAATCCAGAGCGGCGGCTTTTGCGTGTCGCCGGTCTTCGCGCGGAAGCCGTACGGTTTCCAGGTCTTTCCGTCCATGCTGCCTTCAATGATGATCTCGGGCCGGTGCTCCGGCGCCAGGGCGAAGGTCTCGTACATGTTCACGATATGGAAGGGTTCCGCCAGCGCCGCGACGAGCCGGGCGTGTTCCGGCCAGCGTTCTTCGGAAACCACGGGGGTGAGCAGCTGCATCGCCGAGAGGACAACGATCGGCAACGACGCCATGCCTGTCGCGAAGCTCCGGAACGGCGTTGCCGCGATTTCCGCGGGTGCGGGCCCCCGGCGCATCCATTTCCGGGCGCGGGGAAGGAACGCTCTCCAGGTGGCGTCGTCCACCAGGGTCAGGCAGACCGTTATCGTGAGAAGCCCCGTCATGAGGTGCAGTCCGATGGCCATCAGCGCCAGTTGCTGCAGGATCAGGACGCCGCTGGCGGCCACCCGGACCCGCCGGTGCATGAACACCAGGAACGGGACCAGGAGCTGGCTCACGAGCAACACCGCGCCCAGCCCGATACGAAACGCCGTCGGAGCATTGTTGGCGTACCAGCCCAGCAGGGTCGGCACCGGCTGGCTCACAAAAGGCACTTCAAATGCGGTTACGCCATGAAGCAGCACGTAATGCAGCCGCACCGCGCCCGCGATGAAGACCAGCCGGAAAAGCACCAGTCGGAATAACCACAATACCAGTGCCGACGGCGGCTGACTCCGCCCCAGTCCCGGGTACAGCCCGCGCGGCGTGAGGAAGAGCGCGAGAAACCCGATCTCGAGCAACAGCGCGTCCCACTGAAACTCCATCAGGTCCTCGCCCACCGTGAAGAACGACAGATGTACCAGCCAGAGAAACGGGACCAGCAGGCTCGGCGCAACCCCCAGAAATACCAGACACGAACCCACGACCCCCGCCCCGCAAAGCAGATACAGAAACGCGTCGCTGCTGTCGAGCCAGAACAGGGTGGGGAAGGCCAGATACCGCTCCGCGCCCAGCGTGAACCGCGCCAACCCGAGATTCTCCTGGGCAGGGGATATCCCGTTTTCGCCCAGCAGCCCGGGAATCTGCCACAAAAGCGATAGAAACGTGACCAGATACAGCGCGGCAAGACAGCGCACAAACAGCCACCGCGCTATCAGAAAACTCCGGTCCGAACGGGGCGCTGTACGCGCTGTTTGGACCACAGAATCGTCGTTATGTTCCGTAGCAGGTGTCATGAGCTTCCAGATTCTAGGTATAGGGTAATGGACGCGGCTCGGCGTGTTTTGTTCACTCGGAATCGACGCTGCCTGGTGAGTTGGCCAACCATGCACACGCCAAGAACCGGAAATGCGCGAAGAACAGTTTGGATACGCTAACCCGCTTCAGGCCGCACGTGCCCTGGCATCCCGTATGTCTCGTGTGGAATCAAACCTCGAAAATCGGCTGGTTCGTCACGCGAACCCTCCGCTGATAAACAAGTACTTCATCCCAATGAATGTCCATTCCGGCCCAAAAGTTCCCACGCGTCGTGTGCCCCACCGGGGGCCTGTCTGTATACCCGTTCCGGGCTATCATTTACGGAACACGACGATGGCGGCAGGCATTCCGCACGGGTTTGATTTCCAGACAGGAGAGGCAGGGACGCAGATTCAGGTGATTTGCTTGATCCGGCGCATGATCTGCATGACCTGGCGTTTATGGGCCATCGCGCCATTGTCGTCATGGTCGCGGCCGTGACGGATCACGATGTACTTCTGCATCTCATAAAGCAGGTAGAAGAAATTGCGGACCCGCGCCTCGTCCGATTCATCGCGGTTTCCGCCATACCCTTCCCAGAAGGGTTGTTTGGAGATGCCGCAATAGTCGAGCACCGCAAACTCAATTTCCGGGTCGCCCCAGAGGGCACGGTCCCAGTCGAGCAGCCCCGTCAGCCGGTTGCCGCCCTCGACAAGAATGTTCTGGGCCCACACGTCCATGTGAAGGAGCGAAGCCTCGACCGGCCGGTCAAACAGGCGCATGTACTTGTCGAGGGTCGAGAGCATCAGCGTCCGTTCCTCGTCCTCGTAATACCCCACCGACACCACATCGTCCACCAGCTTGCGCCACATGATATGGAACGCCTCCGCCCACGAATTCTGGGGCTCCATCGGGTGGTGCGCGCCCACGTAACCGTAGCGGTTGCCCTTCTGGGCATGCGTCTGTGCGAGCGCCTGGCCCACCTGGCGCAGGACGGCCGCCTCGTCGACGTGCGTCAGCTCGCTCATGGCGATACCGGGCAGGCGTTCCATGATGAGAAAATCACGCGGCATGATGCGGTGGCTGTCGTCAAACACGTATATGCGGGCCACGGGCACCGTCGTGCGGTCAAGCAGCATCTGGTGGATGAAGGGCTCCTGCCGCATCATCTCGCGTTCATAAAAACAGAACACCGCATTGCGGCTCGGGGCGATCCGAAGGACGTACTCCGTGCCGCCGGCCAGCACATAGTACGAGTCGTTGAACTTGCCGGACGGAATGGGCGCCAGGGAAATCGCGTCCGCGTCCACATCCATATGGGCCGCCACACACTCAACGAGCTGTCTGTTGGTCGGCCGCGTAGGCGCCAAGATCCGTCTCTCCTGTCACACGTTTACGAGGGCACCCGTTCACTATGCCCCGTGTCAATCCTTTTCTACAAGCCCCATGCCCATGATGTTGCAGCCGGCATCCACATGCAGCACCTCGCCAGTAACCGCCGACGCCCAGTCCGAAACAAGGTACAGGGCCGCGTTGCCCACGTCGCTGCCGTCAATGTTGCGCCGCATGGGCGATACCTTTTCGACAAACCGGCCGATGGCCCGCGCGCCCGCTATCGCCGATGCCGACAGCGTGCGCAGCGGCCCCGCGCTGATGCAGTTCACCCGGATGGCGCGGGGACCGAGGTCGCTGGCCAGGTACCGCGCCGAGGCTTCGAGCGCTGCTTTCGCCACGCCCATGACGTTGTAGTTGGGAACCACCTTCTCCGAACCGAAGTAGGTCATCGTCACGATGCTGCCCCCCGCGGGCATCAGCGCCGCCGCCGCCCGGGCAACCGCGACCAGCGAATATGCCGAGATGTCCATCGCCATCGCGAAGTTCGCGCGCGACGTGCCGATGAAATCGCGCTGCAAATCCTCCCGGTCCGCATAGGCCACCGAATGAATCACAAAATCAAGCCGGTCGGTGTGATTCCGCACCTTCCCGAAAAAATCCGCAATGTCCGCGTCGCTGGACACGTCGCACGGATAAGCCGGCGCCTCGGGCAGGTGCTCGCTTAACAGGCGCTTGACGCGCTTTTCCAGAGGCTCCCCGAGATAATTAAAGATCAGCCGCGCGCCTTCCCCCGCGCATGCCAACGCACACGCCCACGCAATCGAACGCTCGTTCGCAACGCCCAAGACCACACCGGTCTTGCCCTGCAGTATTCCTCCCGCCATCTGCCATCCTCCTTGAAAATCATGCCTCCAGAACCCCTGGCGGACAGAACTTCTTTGCGGATCCCTGCGAAAGCGTATCAAATCTTGCCCCGCGATGGAAAATTCCAGCCCCGGGGTCTTCTGCCAACGTCGCGCAGGCGTCTTGACAGAGTTTGAAACCGTCGGACAAGAATAGGGACATGTTCCAAGCGCCGCCCCGGCGCGACAACGTGTCCCCGTTCGGATGACCGGCGAGGGCGCCGGTCTTACACGGGATCCGGATGCCACCCTGCGCCGGGCCGGCGTCGGCGGTCTTTTACGGGAAGAGACTGGCCACAGAGGGCACAGAAAACACAGAGTTTGAAACCGTCGGACAAGAATAGGGACCTGTTCCAAACGCCGTCCCCGGCGCGACGGCGTGTCCCCGTTCGAACCGGAGGGCAGCCACGGGGGGCTGCCCCTACTCGGGGGTTTCGATGGCCAGCCCCGACACGACAACATTGTGCCCCCGTTCCTGCAGCCCCGAA
>JAAYAQ010000133.1 GCA_012719295.1 Candidatus Hydrogenedentota bacterium
CCCGCCCCCAGCAGCAGATAGAGCGCCAGGGTGGAAGGCAATACGTAACGCGGCAGGAACGTGGGCCGCCAGACCAGCGTCAGAAAGACCAGCACGAGCGCCGGAACCGCCAGCCAGGCCGCCACCAGCACGAACTCGAAGGTCTGCCGGCGGGCCCCGGCCTCGTCTCCGCCGGCAGTCAGCTTGCGGCGTGCGCGGAACAGGGCAACGCCCGCCCAGACCGGCAGCGCGAACCAGGCAACGCCGAGCAGCCCCTTCGCGGCCAGCGGCAGCCGCAGGGCCTGGTCAAGACGCGGCGCGGGATCATGCGCGGGCGGCCGCTCCGTGAGTTTAAGCGCGCTTTCGCTGAGGTACTGGGCCGTTTCCTCGGACCGGATCCCCGGGATCCAGTTCAGATTGCGCTCGATGCGGGCCGGGTCCATCGTCGCCACCCACACGGCGATCGACAGGACGATCGGCCCGTGTATTGCACCCCAGACCACCAATGCCCGGACGTCGCGGCGCCGGACCGCGAGTACAAGCACGCCCTGCGCGAACAGCAGCCAGACCCCGTAGAGATGGCTCCAGACCATCGCGGCATTGGTCACGCCGCATAGCACCCACCAGACAGGACCGTCGCCGCTCAGCATCCGGTGAAAGGCGTACATGGCGGCCATCGCGGTGAACAGATAGAGCGCATACATGCGGATTTCCTGCGAGTAATACACCTGCTGGATGGCCGCCGCCGCGCATCCCGCCGCCACCAGCGCCGCGCAGGATCCGAAAAGCCGGCGGCCCATCGCGTACAGCAGCACGATGGCGCCAAGCCCGAACGCGATCGACAGGAGCCTGCACGCGAGCACCGACCCGCTCGTGGCGTGCCAGCACGCGTACTCGAGCATGAAGTACAACGGCGCCATCGCCGGGTCGTCGAGCCGTTCCTCCGCGATGAATGCCCGCAGCGAACCTGCGTCCATACACAGGATGCTCGCGGTCTCGTCGTTCCAGAGCGATTCATCGGTCAGCCGGTAACACCGGAATGCGATGGCCACCGCCAGAACAACAAGAAACAGCGCGTGACGGCGCAGTCGCCCCCCCATCTTCGACGATGGCATACGCGGTACAGACACGGCGCGCTCCCTTCATCCCCAAACCGCAATCACGACCCCACAGCGTATCAAAATGACCGCATCCCCGGAAATCTCCCCAGCCCGGCACGTTTCTTCTTGTAGCGCAGGCGTCTCGCCTGCATTCTTGATCTTGTGGTGGACAGAGTGGACGGAGTGGACGGATGGGGGGGCGCGTTCCCGGGGCGGCGTCACGCGTTCCGCGTGACTTGCCCCGGGCTATTCCAGGTCGCCCCTTCGGGGCTGCAAAAGCGGGGACACAATGTCGCCGTGTCGGGGCTGCCCATCGGATCCCCCGTGTAGGGGCAGCCCCCCGTGGCTGCCCATCCGGTTCGAACGGGGACACGTAGTCGCGCCGGGACGGCGCTTGGAACATGTCCCCGTTCTTGTCCGGCGTCTTCAAGTTCTGGGATCTCTTGGCCCTCTGTTACCGCTCTCTTGTCGATGAAGATATCCGGGGGCCGACCCGGCATGGGGTTGCATTCGGGGGGCTTGACATACCTTCTTGCAGGTATGTATAATGAGTCCGATGCCGATTGGCGCGATGCCGGGCCGGTACCGGCGAGGTTTCAGGAGTGTTTGTGCGGGATATGCTCGGAATGCTGGGAATATGGCACACAGAACGGCACTTATGTGAGGTCCATGACGGTCGCTGGACCCTGCGTGTGGCTCTCCCATTCCCCGCGGTGTTTCGGGGCATCTCGCGATTTTCGGCCGGAATTACCAGCCGGCCGCCCGTGCTGCGTCGTGCGGAGTGTGTGATTACTGGTGCTTATCTTACCCCTCGCTTCCCATCCCCGCCGGGCATGTCCCCCTCATGCATGTCCGGCGGGGACCGCCCCTCCACTGGGTGAATTCGGGGAGCGAGGCGGAGTTGCCTACCTGAAGGAATACGACCGTGAATCGAGCGAAGAGTATCAGTCTGGTCAAGGTCGGCCCGGTCACTGTGGCGACGTTCGAGCCTGTTTCCCTTGCGGACGATAGCGTCTGGCAAGAGGCCCTCATGCGGATGCGTGAGTTTGTTGACGGCTCCGAAGCGCCCCACCTCCTGCTGGACTGGCACTGGGTGGACCAGGTGACGGCCGGCGTTGTACTCGATTTGGAAGCGCTGGTGAACGCGATCGATGCGGGGGGCGGCTCGCTCCGGCTCTGCGGTCTGCCGGAGCGGCTGCGGGCCGCATTCGAGCCGGCGCTGCTGGACCGGCTGGACGTAGGCGAGAGTGTGCCGGATGCCCTGCCCCGGTATGTTCGGGAGCTCCGCGACCAGGCCGAGGCCAATACGGGCGACAGCGGCTGCAGAATTCTCCAAAACAGCACTTGACGTACATTCCTGGAGGTATGTATACTTCGCCGTTGCGTTTTCCGCGATTGCACCGTGCATTTCCTCCAAGCACCGGGGTCTCATGGCACGAAAGACGAAAGAAGAGTCGGAAGAGACGCGCAGGGCCATCCTGTTGGCCGCCCTGGACGTGCTGACCGAGAAGGGGTATTCGCGGACGACGTTTGTCGACATCGCGAGACGGATAGGCATGAGCAAAGGCGCGGTGTACTGGCATTTTAAGAACAAGCAGGCGCTGCTGGCGGCGCTGATGGAAGAGATGCGAACCCGTGAGGAGTCGCTGCTCGCCGGGGAAACCGGAGCGGTCACTTCGCTGGACGGTCTCAAGGCGTACCTGGTGGCGCGGCTGCGCATCGCGACTCGCGATGAACTGCGCCGCAAATTCGCCTTTTTCATGCTGCTCCAGATGGAATGGTCCGTGGATGTGATGGAAGCCGTGCGGCGGGAACTGATGAACATCCGCATGGAACCCTTCGACGAGTTCGGCCCCATCCTGAACGAGGCCCGCCGCCGGGGTGAACTTCGCGAGGACATCGATATCGCCACCGCAAAAGACATGCTGAAGGGCATGTGGATCGGCCTCTTGACGGTTTACTTTCAGGGTCTTTCCGCGACGGACCCGGTCCAGACCGCGGAGATCGCCCTTGGAGCCTTGATTGACAGTCTCAGAGCACAGCACAGGTAAGGAGACTTCCCTTGACGAATGACAGCCATGAACAGGGGGGTGCGGCGCAGCCGCGCCGTCCCAATCGTCTACTCGGAGTGGCCCAGGCGGTGTTTGTCCTCGTGCTGCTTGGGGCGGGCTGGTTTTTGCGGGGCCTGATGCCGTCCGGTCCGGCGGGCGGTCCGGCGGGGATGCCGGCGGGCGCCATGGGCGGGCCCCAGGGGCCGCCCGCGGTGGTTGTGGCCGCGGTCACCGAAGGGCCGGCCGAGGCGCCCGAGGAGTTCATTGGGCGTGTCGAGTCGATTGAATCGGTAGACGTGACGCCCCAGATCGCGGGATACCTGCAGACGGTCCATTTTGAAGAAGGCAGCCGGATTGCCGCGGGCGATTTGCTGTTTACGATCGAGAAGGCCCCCTTCGAGGCGCGGGTGGCGCTTGCGGAGGCGGCCGTGCATCAGGCGGAAGCCAACGTTCCGGCCGCGCAGGCCGACCTGGACGCCGCCAGGGCGAATCTGGTTCGCGCCGAGAAGTACTACGACCGGCTGAAGAACGCCGACCAGCGCAGCGTGGTGCAGGCGGATCTGGACAAGGCGGCGGCAGACTTTCAGCAGGCGCAGGCGCATGTGAAACAGGCCACGGCCGCGGTGCAGCAGGCGAGTGCGGGACTCGAGCAGGCGCAGGCCAGCCTGAGACTGGCCCGCATCGACCTGGGATACACGGACATCCTCGCACCCATCTCGGGTCCCATCGGCAAGGCGCTCGTGACCGAAGGCAACTACGTGACGCCCGCCAGCGGCCCGCTGGCCCGCATTGTGCAGATTGACCCGGCGCGTGTGGTCTACTCCGTACCGGACCGGAACTTTGTCAACCTGCTGCAGGTCATCAACGAGCGCGGGCCGTCGGCGGTGGAACTGCGGCTTCGCCTGCCGAATGGCACGCTGTATGAAGATGAGGGCGAATGGAGTTTCGCGGACAATGAAATGGATCCCACCACGGGCACCATTGCGTTGCGGGCGCGTTTCGCCAATCCCGCCGGCCTGCTGGTGCCGATGACCAATGTGACGGTCCTGGCCCGGTCCGCGGAGGGGCGGACTGCGCCGAAGGTGCCGTCGCAGGCGGTGATGGCGGATCAGCAGGGTGAATTCGTGTATGTGGTGACTGCCGAGAACATTGCCGAGCAACGGCGCGTCGTGCTGGGCGCGGAAGTGGAAGGCCATCGGATTGTGGAAGATGGCCTGGCCTCCGGGGAGCAGGTCGTCGTGCTGGGCCTTCAGAAGGTGCAGCCCGGACAGCCCGTCCAGCCCACCGTGCAGTCCGCCGGCGCCGAAGGAAACTGAGCTTATGCTGGCGCGCATCTTCATCGATCGCCCGCGCTTTGCCATGGTGATCAGCATCGTGCTGACCCTGGCCGGCGCGGTGTCGCTGTTTGTCCTGCCCGTGGAGCAGTATCCGGATGTGACGCCGCCGGAGGTGCACATCGGCACCCGGTATCCGGGGGCCAGCGCTGAAGTGCTGGCCGCGACGGTGGCCGCGCCGCTCGAAGAAGAGATGAACGGCGTGGACAACATGATCTACATGCAGTCCGAATGCGACAACCAGGGCAACTACAGCCTGACGGTGACGTTCGAGGTGGGAACCGACCTCGACATGTGCCTGGTGAAGGTGCAGAACCGCGTGTCGCAGGCGCAACCCAAACTGCCCACGGAGGTGACGCAACAGGGCGTATCCGTGAGTTCGCGGTCGTCGGGCATGCTGGGCATTGTGATGTTTTTCTCGCCGAAGGGCTCGCACGACCGCTTTTTTATGAGCGACTACGTGTACACGTACATCAAGGACGACCTGATGCGCATTCCCGGCGTGGGCGGCACCACGGTGTTCGGCGCCAAGTTCGCCATGCGCGTGTGGCTCGACGTCGACCGCCTGAACGCGCTGGGGATCAGCCCGGACGAGGTGGTCGCGGCGATTCGGAGCCAGAATGTGCAGGCTTCGGTCGGCATGGTGGGCGCTTCGCCCGGCAACGACAATCATCAGCTGGTGTATGCGCTTCAGACCATGGGCCGCTTGAACGACCCGAAAGAGTTCGAGAACATTATCGTCCGCACGAACGACCAGGGCGGTCTGGTGCGCCTGAAAGACATCGGCCGGGTCGAGAAAGGTGCGGACCAGTATTCCGCCGAGGGGTTCTGCGCCGAGGGCGACAGCACCGGGCTTCTGGTGAGTCAGACGCCGGGTTCCAATGCCATCGAGACCATGGACGCGGTGTACGCGCGGCTCGAGGAACTGAAGAAGAGTTTCCCGGAAGACCTCGACTACCGCATTCCCTTTGACGCGACCACGTTCGTGCGGATCAGCATCCAGGAAATCATCACGACGCTGCTCGTGACCTTCGGGCTGGTGGTGTTCGTGTGTTACATCTTCCTGGAAGACTGGCGCGCCACCCTGATCCCGACCCTGTCGATCCCGGTGTCCCTGCTGAGCACGTTCCTGGTCCTGATGATGGTGGGCTACACGATCAACCTGCTGACCCTGTTCGCGCTGGTGCTGGCTATCGGCATCGTGGTGGACAACGCGATCATTGTGGTCGAACGCGTCATCCATCTGATGGAAGAGGAGCGTCTGGACCATCACGCCGCGACCATCCGTGCGATGGAGCAGGTGTCGGGGGCGATCATTGCGTCGACCCTGGTGCTGCTGGCGATCTTTGTGCCGGTGGCGTTCCTGGGCGGTATCACGGGGCAGATCTACCGGCAGTTTGCCGTAGCGATTTCGAGCGCCATCGTCTTTTCGGGCGTGGTGGCGCTGACGTTGAGTCCGGCGCTGTGTGCCTTGATGCTGCGGATTCCCAAAGAGCGGCGGCACGGTCCGTTGCGCTGGTTCAACACCCTGGTCAGAAAGAGCCGTTCGCTGTACATGGCGCTTTCGGAATGGCTGGCCCGCCGTGCGGCGATGACCCTCGTGTGCCTGGCGGTGGTGGTGGCTATAGCCGTTCTGTTATTGAACTTTACGCCGCGCGCCTTCCTTCCGGACGAAGACCAGGGAATCATATTCGCCGCTCTTCAGCTGCCGGAAGGGGCGACGCTGAGCCGCACGAAGGCGTTGGTCAAGGAGTTGATGCCGACCGTGACGGAAACGCCCGGTGTGCGCCAGTTTTTCGGCGTGGCGGGGTTCAGCATGATCGGCGGCCGCGGCGAGAACGCGGGTTTCCTGGTAATCCAGCTTGAGACCTGGGACGAGCGCACGACGGAAGAGACGCAGATCGCGGCGCTCATGAACAAGCTGCGCATGCAGACCGCGGGCATTCCCGGCGCGCAGATCAATTTCTTTACGCCCCCGGCCATCATGGGGCTGGGGCAATCGGGCGGGATTGACATGCGCGTGCAGGCGCTGGGCGATCCGGACCCGCAGCGGCTCGCCTCGGTGACGCAGGGCTTTCTGGGCGCTTTGAACCAGGCGCCCGAGATCATGTTTGCGTTCACGGGCTACACGGCCGATACGCCCAATCTTTACGTGGACGTGAACCGGGCGAAGGCCGAGTCGTTTGGTGTGCCGGTGTCGAGCATCTTCACGACGCTGCAAGGCTACCTCGGCTCCCGCTACGTCAATGACGTCAACTTCGGCAGCCGCGTCAATCAGGTGTATATCCAGGCGGACTGGAAAGACCGCAAGGACGCCGAGGATGTACGGCGGCTGTACGTGAAGAACCGGCGCGGGGAAATGGTGTCGATGGACAGCCTGATCACCCTGCGCACAATAACGGCTCCGCGCGTGACGACGCGCTTCAATCTGTTCCCGAGCGCGCCGGTCACGGCGTCGACGATGCTGGGCGTCAGTTCGGGCCTGGGCATGCAGGCCATCGAGCGGGTCGCCGCGGAGACGCTTCCCGAGGATTACGGCGTGGCGTGGTCGGGCATGAGCTACCAGGAGAAACAGACGGGCAGCGAGGGCCTGGTGCTGGTGGCGCTGGCGCTGGTGTTCGGGTACCTGTTCCTGGTGGCCCAGTACGAAAGCTGGACGGTTCCGGTGCCGGTGATCCTGTCGCTGCCGACGGCGCTGCTGGGCGCGGTGCTGGGGCTCAAATTCACCGGCTTGTCCCTGAGCATCTACGCCCAGCTCGGGCTGATCATGCTGGTGGGCATCGCGAGCAAGAACGCCATTCTCATCGTAGAGTTCGCGCGCGACAGCCGCGAAAGCGGCGGCAAAAGCATTCTGGACGCGGGCACGAACGCGATGTTCGAGCGGTTCCGGCCCGTGCTGATGACGGCGTTCACGACATTTCTGGGCACCCTGCCGATGGTGCTGGCCACGGGGGCGGGTTCCGGGGCCCGGCGCTCCATCGGCACGACCCTGTTCGCCGGCATGACGCTGGCCACCGTGGTGGGCATTCTGTTTATCCCGGCCCTGTATGTGATGTTCCAGGCCACGCGTGAACGACTGAAACGGTTGCTGCATATATCGTCTGAGACACGGCAGCAGGAGGAGGTTTCATGATGCGCCGCATCCTGCAGCGTATGGTATGTGTGATCGCGGTTCTGTCGGCCGGGTGCGCGACCGTTGGCCCCGACTATGTCGCGCCGGACCTTCCGGAGGCGCCCGTGGCGGACGTGCTCCAGGCGGGCGGCGCAGAGGCGACGGCCGAATCAGGGCCCGTGACCGCGGCATCGCTTGCGGCGTGGTGGGAGGCCCTGGGGGATCCCCTGCTGACCGAACTCATCCAGGAGTCGCTCGAGGGCAATCTGAATATCCGACAGGCCCAGTCGCGCGTGCGCATGGCGCGGCAGATCGCCGGCATCGCGGAGTCGGGACTGTATCCGCACATCGACGGCGGCGCGGCGTACCAGCGGAGCCGGAACAGCCAGAATCTGGTGGAGGGGCCGTCGCAGACCGACAAGGTGCAGAGCGCGGCCGGAAGCGTCGCCACGGCGCTGGGAGCGGCGCAGAACTGGTCGCTCCTGGTGCAGGACCCGTCCCGGGGCCTGCTGGCCGTGCCGGGGCAGATCGCGTCGTGGCCGTTCGCGCGCGAGGTGGACTGGGAAAGCGATTTTTACCGGGCCGGCGTGGATGCGGCGTGGGAGATCGATGTTTTCGGCGGAACCCGCCGGGCCATCGAGGCGGCGGAAGCCGATGTCGACGTGGCGCAGGAGAATCTGAACGCGGTCTGGGTGTCGCTGGCCGGGGACGTCGCGCGGAGTTATATCACGCTGCGCACGTATCAGGCCCGTCTGAAGGTGGCGGAATCAAACCTGCGGGCGCAGGAAGAGACCTACACGCTGCTGGATTCGCTCTACAAGTCGGGCCTGCGCGACGCGCTGGCCGTGCAACAGGCGCGCTATATCATGGAGAACACCCGCGCGCTGATTCCGCCGTTGCGCAGCGGGATGGAAGCGGCCATGAACAGTCTGGCCGTGCTGACCGGGGCCATGCCGGGCGAGCTGCATGATCGGCTGAATGAGGCGCAACCCATTCCGGTCGCCGCGCTCAAGGCTGTGACGGGGATCCCGGCCAACGCGCTGCGCCAGCGGCCCGACGTGCGGATGGCCGAGCGCGCCCTGGCCGCGCAGACGGCGCGGGTGGGCGAAGCGGAGGCCGAACTGTATCCCAAGTTTTTCCTGACCGGCTCGATTGGGTTGGAGGCGATCAAGTCGGCAACGCTGCTGGAGAGCGACAGCGGCGCGTGGAACCTCGGCCCGAGCGTGTCGTGGCCGATCTTTCATGCGGGCGCGATTCGGCGGAATATCCAGGTGCAGACCGAATTGCAGGAACAGTACCTGGCTGCCTACGAGAACACCGTGCTGAACGCGGTCCGGGAAGTGCGCGAGGCCCTGGTGGACTACGCCGAGGAGCAGCAGCGCCGGGAAGCGCTGATGCAGGCCGCCGATGCCGCCCGCAACGCGCTTGACGTGGCGAAGGATCAGTACAAGAATGGTCTGAGCGATTTCAACAATGTGCTGGATGCCCAGCGGTCGCTGTTGTTGTATCAGGAACAGTTGGCCCTCAGCGAGGGCGTCATTTCGGCGAATCTTGTGCGTTTGTACAAGGCCCTGGGCGGCGGGTGGGGCCCCATGACCGCGGCCCAGGCGAACGAACCGCCGGCGTCCTGAGCGCGTGCGCGCGGGGGGATCGGTGTTCCGGGGGAAGCGAGTGTGTCCGTGCCGGCGTGCGTGCGGGATGCGTTTTGCTTTGTGCACGGTGGAGGCTGCCCGTGAATCCGTCACTGCTTGAGCTGGCTGCGGCCGTGGAGGCCTTTGTGCAGCACCACAATCCCTGTTCGAAACAGGAGTTGCAGCGGCAGTTCCATCTTTCCGAAGGGGACTGCGACCAGACGCTGCAGTGGCTCGCCGCCCACGGCCATCTTACGGTGGACGAGAGCGGCGGCGACGCGGTAATTCGGGCATGCTGGCACGAAGATTGACCGCGGCGCCGATGAACCGGGAGGGGGCGGCCGCGCCGCGCAGAAGTGAAGGGCGCGGTCGACTTCGACGGCGCCCTTCGAGTCTGTAGCCGCTGTTCCAGCCCACCGGCGGAACCGCTACACACGTATGTCGAGTATCCGGCCCAGCCCGTCCGAATGCGGTGGCAGTACCCGGGCCGCTTCGATCAGCCGCACGGCCTGCTCGCCCTGCTCTTCCATGACCTGTTTCTGCTTCGCCAGAACCGCCGCCTGCCGCGCGGCGTCTATAGGCATCCGGAGCGCGTTGACGAGTCCCGCCGTTTCCATGGTCGACATCCCGCATCCTCCATGCCGGCCCGGCGGGTACCCGCCGGCTCCCGCGGTTCCGGGGGCGCGCTCACAGCGCCGCCTGAACAGGTTGTACCAGAAAACCGTGTGGCTGGCAATCGCGCCGGGGCTTTTGAGGATTCACCCGGTTCAGGGGGAGGCCGAGGGGGGGCGCGTCCCGCCGAACTCGGCGCGCGGGCGGGTGGCCGCGGGGTCAAACGAAAATGCGCCGACCCCGAAACCGGGATCGGCGCATGGGTGTGTCAGAGAGCGGGACGCTATTACATCATGCCGGGCATGCCGCCGCCCATGCCGCCCATACCGCCCATACCGCCATGGCCGCCGTGCGCGGCAGCGGGCTTCGGCGGTTCGGGAATCTCGGTGATCAGGCACTCGGTGGTAATGAAGCATCCGGCGACGCTGACGGCGTTCTGGACGGCCGACCGGAGGACCTTGGCGGGGTCGATGATGCCCGCCGCGGCCAGGTCTTCGTAGTTACCGGTGGCGACATTGAGCCCGATCGTGCCTTTGGAGGCTTCGACCTTCTTGACGACGACCGCGCCCTCGAGGGCGGCGTTGTTGGCGAGTTGCGCGAGCGGCTCCTGCAGCGCGCGCATCATGATGTTCACGCCGATCTGTTCGTCGCCGTCGAGCTGGAGGGATTTGAGGCTGTTCCGCGCGGCGAGGTAGGCGATTCCGCCGCCGGGCACCCAGCCTTCCTCGATGGCCGCGCGCGTCGCGTTGAGGGCGTCTTCGGTGCGGGATTTCTTGTCTTTGAGCGCGGCTTCGGTGGGGGCTCCGACGCGCACCACCGCGACGCCGCCGGCGAGCTTAGCCAGGCGTTCCTGGAGTTTCTCGCGGTCGTAATCGGACGTGGTGGACTCGATGGCGCGGCGGATGGTTTCGCACCGGGCCGTGATGTCCTTCTTCTTGCCCGCGCCTTCGATAATGGTGCAGTCGTCCTTGGTGATTTCGACGCGTTTGGCGCGTCCGAGGTCTTTCAGTTCGACGCTTTCGAGCTTGGTGCCCAGATCCTCGGAGATGAAGAGCCCGCCGGTCAGGATGGCGATGTCGCGGAGGATTTCCTTGCGGCGGTCGCCGAACGCGGGCGCCTTGACGGCGGCCACGTTGAGGATGCCGCGGATACGGTTGACCACGAGGGTCGCGAGGGCCTCGCCCTCGACGTCCTCGGCGATGATGAGCAGGGGTTTGCCGGTCTGGGCGATGCCCTGCAGCAGGGGCAGCATGTCTTTCATGCTGCTGATCTTCTTCTCGTGAATGAGGATCATGCAGTCTTCGAGCACGGCCGTCATGTTGTCGGGATTCGTCACGAAGTACGGAGACAGGTAGCCGCGGTCGAACAGCATGCCGTCGACGACTTCCATCTCGGTTTCGAGGCCTTTGCCTTCCTCGATGGTGATCACGCCGTCATCGCCCACTTCCTCGATGGCGGTGGCGATCATCTTGCCGATCTCGGTGTCGCCGTTGGCGGAAATGGTGGCGAGGTGTTCGATGTCCGACGAATCGCGGACTTTTTTGCTCTGTTTCTGGATGGATTCGATCACTTTGGCGAGGGCTTTTTCCATGCCGCGCTTGATGTGCATCGGGTTGGCGCCGGAAGTGACGTGGCGGAGGCCTTCACGGATCAGCACCTGCGCGAGCACGGTCGCGGTGGTGGTACCGTCGCCGGCCACATCCTGCGTCTTGCTGGCGGCCTGGCGCAGCATTCGCGCGCCCATGTTGGCGTACTCGTCTTTCAGTTCGATTTCTTTGGCAACCGTCACGCCGTCTTTGGTGAGGTTGGGCGCGCCAAACGACTTCTCCAACATCACATTCCGGCCCTTCGGGCCCAACGTGACCTTGACGGCGTTTGCTAAGGCATCGGCGCCGTTCAACAACGCATTCCGGGCTTCCTGGTCAAAAGCCAGCTTCTTGGCCATGGTGCACTATCCTCCACTCTGCATGTGCTGTGTTTGCGCGCCCCCCGCACGGGACGGGGTGGTGGCTGCATGCGCAGCATTTTCCGTAAGCTGTTTTACACACGGGTTTTGGGGCCGGTATGGGGCGAGATCCGCACACCACCGCTTCCCCGGCGCCCCGGACGGATCCGCCGCGGGGCGGCTTAGCACTCATTGCGCCTGAGTGCTAACAAACGCGGATACTATCACATGGCCCAGCGCCTGTCAAGCGTCCCGGCGCCTCGAAAGTCATGGCCGGACCGTGCGCGTGAAGCTTTGCAGCGAAAGAAGTTAGGCGCGACCCGCCCGGCGAGGCGGCCAGGGGCTCACGAGAGAGCGGTGACGGCTTCCTCGAGCGCCCCTTCGGGCACAGCGCCGAGCCAGAACCGGTTCAGGCGGCCTTCCTTGTCGAATATGAAGGTGGCGGGCAAGGTTCCCTCCCAGGCGGACTCCTCGACGCCGAGACCGGAGACGATGGCGTCGGGACCGGCAGCGTCAATGACCCGCACGGGAAACGGCACGGCTTTCTCCTTGAGGAAGGGGATGACGGTGTCGTTGATGGAGTCGGTGAGGTCGGCGGAGACACTGACGAAGGCCAGCGAGCCGGAATCGCGGTGTTTTTCGTAGAACGCGACCACTTTGGGCATTTCTTCGACGCAGGGGGCGCACCAGGTGGCCCAGAATTTGACGACGACCACCTTGTCGTGGTGAGCGCGGACGATGTCGAGCAACTCGGCCGGCGTAACGACGGCCACGTCGGGCGCCTGCTCCGGCGCCTCGGCGGTGGCGGCTTCCGGGGCCGGCACGCTCTCGCCGTGCGCTGCGGCGGATGCGCCGGGCGTGTCGGCGGTCTTCGAGCACGCGACAGGGCCCAGCGCCAGCGCCGTCAGGAGGGCCATCACCGCGCCTCCCGCGATTCGCGCCGAACCGGCCCGGAAGCGGGTGTTGAACTGCATGGGGTTGAGCCTTCCAGAGGTTACGAAGCGCGCTTGATCCCACACCCCCAGGTGTTCGCGGACGGTGTCGACACGGGCTTGCCCGCCAGGATTTCGTCCAGCGCGCTCTTCACATAATCCTTAAACTCGGCGTCATCCGGGTTCTTCTGGTTGTTGGGACCGCCATGATACACCAGATTGCCTTCCTTGCTGACGATAAAGATCTCAGGGGTGCGCTGGGCGCCGACGGCGTCGGCATAGGCGTTGCCGGCGTCTTTCAGCACAGGGTAGGTCAGCTTCGTTTCTTCCGCATACTTCCTGATCTGCTCCGGCGAGGTGTCTTTGTGCGAGTCAATGCTCAGGAACGCGACCCCCTGGTCCTTGCAGGCGGTGTAGAGTGCGGACAGGATCGGGTCGGCCTTGCGCGAATACGGGCACTCCTGGGACGAGAAAATCAGGACCGCCGGGCCCTTCTTCAAGGTTTCCGACAGTTTGTACTCCTTCCCATCGACGCCCGTGAGGGTGAAATCGGGCATTTTGGCGCCGATCTTGACCCTGGTGTCGGCCTGGGCGGTCCGGCCGGCCAACCCGGCGGACGTCAACGCCACGGCGGCAATCGCCAGACAGCCAATTGCCAGAAGCACGGATGTGCGTTTCATGTCATCGTCCTCCTGTTCACGTTCAGCAACCCTGATCCAGGAAACACGATTCCCGCGAGCCGTATTTCGGGCCGCATGCCGGGGAGGCCTACTGGGAATATTCGGCGGTGACGGTGCTGGTGAGTCCGCCGCGGGGATTGCAGACGATGGTGATCATCATCCAGCGGGGCTGGCAGGCGGCGACGAGGTCTTCGAGCATCCGGTTGACGAGGTGCTCGTACCAGATGCCGACGTCGCGGTACGAGAGCAGGTAGTATTTGAGCGAGCGGAGTTCGAGGCATTTTTCGGCGGGGCCGTAGGTAATGGTGACGCGCGCGAAATCGGGCAGCCCGGAAAAGGGGCATACGGACGTGAATTCGGTGGTCTCGGTGGCGATTTCGAGGTTGTTGCCGATGGGTTTTCCGGCGTATTCGTAGGGGAAACACTCGAGGAGTTCGGGCTGGATGGCCTCGGGGCCCTTGAACGGGAGGGTCTTGTCGCGGGCCTGGAACTGCTCTTTTGCGGGCTTATTCTCCATAGTACGTGCACCTCGCGGAGTGGGTTTCCTGGACGGCGATGGC
>JAAYAQ010000134.1 GCA_012719295.1 Candidatus Hydrogenedentota bacterium
GACGCGATATCGCCCTCAAGGAGCTCCTTCCCCGTGAAATCGGGGACGCGGAAACCACCCTGTCGAGTCCGGTGCGGCTGTCCATGCACCTGCTCGGCCGGTTCATCCAGGAGGCGCGGCTGACGGGCCAGCTCCAGCATCCGTCCATCGTTCCCGTATATGAACTGGGACGCCGGGAGGACGGCACCCTCTATTACACGATGAAACTGGTGCGCGGAAAGCCGCTGTCCCGGGCCATCCGGGAAGCACAATCCCTGCAGCAGCGTCTCGCCCTGATTCCGCATTTCGTCGACCTGTGCCAGGCCATGGCCTATGCCCACAGCCGGGGGGTAATCCATCGCGACATCAAGCCCGCGAACGTATTGATCGGCGAATTCGGCGAGACTGTCGTGATTGACTGGGGACTCGCCAAGGTCAAAGACCGGGATGACGTTCACGCCCGGGAGTTCGCGCAGACCATGCGTCTCCTCAATCTCGGCGAGGACATCGACCTTCACAAGACCGCCTATGGCAACGTGCTGGGCACGCCCGTCTACATGCCCCCTGAACAAGCCGCGGGCGTCCTGGCACAGGTGAATGAACGCTCCGATGTCTACGGTCTGGGTGCCGTGCTCTACTCCATTCTTACGGGGCGCTGCCCGTACGAAGGCGCCGGTACCGCGGACATCCTGCGTAAAGTGCTCCAGGAGACCCCAGTCCCCGTTACCGGGCTGGCCCCGGATACGCCGGCCGAACTGGCTGCCATTTGCGCCCGTGCGATGGACCGCGACCCCGGCCGCCGGTACGAGTCCGCGAAAGCGCTCGCCGACGAAATCGACCGGTTTCTCTCAGGGGCACTGGTGCGCGCGTACACCTATTCGTTTGCCGACCATTTGCGCCGGTTCATCCGGCGCCACAAGACAGCATTCGCGACCGGCGCGCTCGCAGGCCTCATCCTGCTGACGGTGGCCGGCGTCTATCATTTCCGGCTCACGCTGGCCCATCACCGCGAGCAGGAACAACGACTGGCCGCGGAGGCCGCCAACGAACGACTGCGCTGGGAAAACTACGCCGTGTCTCTTACCGCCGCGCAAAAGCACATGACCGACCGCGAATACCAGACCGCCCTGAGCCTTCTCGAGGGATGTCCCGTGGAACACCGCCATTGGGAGTGGGGACTCCTGAAACGCGCCTGCCAGCCCCAGGTGCTGGTCCTGAGCGATTTCGATATACCCGGGAATACGTACGGAATGAACGGGTGCGTCGTGTTCAGTCCCGACGGGCGCTATGTGCTGAACAAGCGGTTCTTCAGCGGACAGTATCACCTCTTCGATCTGCTCGAGGGCAGAAACGTATATGTCGGCTCGGTGACCGAAGCCCGAAGCGGCCGCCTGGGCTGGATCGACACCTGCCGTTTCCTGCCCGACGGATCGGCCTTTACAGCCACTTTGGATCCGCACCGCGTCGAACTCCGGAGAATCGCCGACAACACCGCCATCACGGTGTATGATGCCGGCGCCGGGGAAATCCGCTCCCTCTCCTTCAGCCCCGACGGCACACGCGTCGCGGGTCACGTGGTCGAAGAGAACCCCTGGCACGGGATTGTGCTCTGGGACGCGCGTTCCGGAAAGGAACTCAACCGGTTTGCCCTGGCCGCTGTACCCGCCCCCGAATTCTATGTTACCGAGGATGGCTCCCGTTGGGACCGCTTCATCTCCCAACAGCCCGGGCAGTTGCTGGGCTTTCTCAATGATGGACGGCGCGCCGCCATTCTCGATGGGCAGCTCGGGGTCCTGGACCTGCAATCCGGCGAAATCGCCTACGCGGGCGCGTGCAGTTCCCTCGCCGCGTTCGCCCCCGCATGCGGCGTCGCCGTCATGCGCAACCCCGCCCGCAACCTCGAGGTCTGGCAGCTCGAGACCCTGACCCGGTTGAACACCATTCAGCAGGATTTCGGGCTCATCGGCGACATCGCCCTCAGCCCGGACGGCACGGTATTGGCGGCGGAGGGCCCCTCGGTCCAGGTCTGGAAACTGCCGTCGGGCGTCATGCGGTACGAGTCCCCGCATTATGTCCGTTCCATCATGTTCAGCCCCAACAGCAAGGCTTTTATCGGCATTTCGGACGCCCGCTATGGCTGCTTCGATGTCTGGGACGCAACGCAAAGCCGCGACGTCGAGCGCATCCCCTTCACCACAGAGACCGGTGAACCGGCCGCGGTCGCCATGAAGGAAGTCCTCGGCAGCCAACCCGTATATGCGTACAACGTCAACGGCACGCGCATGGCCTCGGTGGACGCCGAAGGAAGCCTCATCCTCTGGCACGTTCCGTCGTTCCGGCGCGAAACCGCCTGGCAGGCCGGAAACACAAAAGTCCTCTGCGTGGCCTTCAGCCCGGACGACAATCGCCTCGCCACCGCGATGCGTGACGAAGTGGCGGTATGGGACATTCCCACGCGCACAAAGGTGTTGAGCATTCCCGCGCCTCCGGACTACTTCATGCAGTGCTGCGCGTTTTCGCCCTGCGGCACGCGTCTGGCCCTCGGCCGCGCCTCTACGAAGGGGCTGAGCGATGCCGGGACCGATTGCGCGTGGGTCGTGGACGCGGCCACCGGCGCCCCCGTCTATACGGTCACGGGACATCCCGGCGCCTGCAACATGGTCCAGTTCAGTCCGGATGCCCAATGGCTCCTCACCGGCGCCTATGGCTCCCCTTCCGTCCCGGGCGACATCTCCCTGCGCATCTGGGACGCCGCCACTGGCGCCCGGCTCGTGGGAACCATCGAGCGCCTCAACTGGCCGTGGCACGCCTCATTCTCGCCCGACAACTCTCAAATGCTCGTCGTCGGCCTCAGCATCGAGCCCGTCCTCTGGGATTTCGCCACACAACGCGAAGTGTACCGCATCAAGAGCGGCAGCGCCCGCCAGGTCGTCTTCCATCCCGACGGCGAACGGTTTGCCGTGGTGCGCATGCCCGGCATCGCCATTCATGCCGTAAAAGACGGACGCGAACTGTGT
This sequence comes from Candidatus Hydrogenedentota bacterium, assembly GCA_012719295.1. Taxonomy (GTDB): domain Bacteria; phylum Hydrogenedentota; class Hydrogenedentia; order Hydrogenedentales; family SLHB01; genus UBA2224. The sequence continues at coordinate 2,997 of JAAYAQ010000134.1, forward strand.
TCCTACCCGTTCGGCAAGATTCCCGGCCGTTTCACGCCCGACGGACGTACATTCATCTGCAGATACGACGCCGCCAGCATGGTCGCCCTTCACGCGTCCGCATGGGCGCCCACAGACAGAGACACGGAATTACGCCA
>JAAYAQ010000576.1 GCA_012719295.1 Candidatus Hydrogenedentota bacterium
GCTCGAGGTCGAGGATTTTGTCAATGCCTGCCTCACCCACCGGCCCACGCGCTGGCCCGCCGAGGACGCCATTGCCAACATGGCCGTGATCGACGCGATCTGCCGCTCCGTGAAAGAGCGCGGCCCGGTCACGGTGGCCGGTGTTCAGGCGGGGCAGCCTTCCGGGAAAGCCCGGGCCTGACCGGCCGAAACCGGTCTAGCCAATCTCGATGATCACCACGGCAACGGCGCACGTCTTGGTATGAGAGAGCGACACGTGCACGCGCGCGCCTTCAGGCAGTGCGCCACGCACGGAGGGGCCCAGCCGCAGCTCGGGCTGTCCACCGTCGCCGTTGACCACTTCGATTTCCTCCAGGTTCCACTCGGCGCGGATGCCGGTTCCGAGGGCCTTGGCGAAAGCCTCCTTCGCGGCCCAACGCGCGGCGAGGGTCTGCATGCGGCGTTTCGGTTTACTGTCGGCATAGGCCCGTTCCCCCTCACTGAAGACCCGCAACAGCCGGCCGCGCTCGATACGGCGCGCCATCTCGGCCACGTCCACCAGATCCGTCCCGATACCGAGGATCATGGATGCGCTATCTCCTGTTGAGTGTGTTCAAAACGCACGATCCGGACCTCCGGGGCGCCGCGTTCGCGGTCGTCCTGCGGCATCCCTGTGCGCGAACGGTTCGTGCTTCCTCAGACAGAATCATACACCACCGCGCCATGCGCTTTCCGGTGGAACCCCTCCGCCTCGGGGCTATCCTCGGCCGCCCCTTCGGGCCTGCCCGAACGGGGACATGCTCCAAGCGCCGCGCGCCCGCACGGCAATTTTCTTCCTGGTTCTGACCAGCATCGCCCGAACCGCACGGCTCACGGTTAACGCCTTCCCGCGGATCTTTAACAGTCTCTATCCGATCGGGCATAGTCTTGCTCGAACAAACGAGGAGAGTGCCCATGCGAAGTGTATGCCTTCTTGCCGCCGTGGGTTTGCTTGCCGGCGCAGCCGGGGCCGATGCTGCGGTGCCGATTCTCTACACGACGGACCTCCTGCATCCCCATGCCGATCCCGACGACCATTTCGACATCGCGACCCTTTTCGGGATGCCGGAATTTGATATCCGCGGCGTGGTCTTCGATCTCGGGCCGATCGGCAAGGACCGTCCGGGGGTCGTGCCGCTGCGGCAGATGATGCACCTGACCGGGAAAGACGTGCCGTTCGCTACGGGACTGCTCGAATGCCTGGCCTCGCCGGGTGACACGGGCCGTAACCAGCCCGAAGAGACTCAGCGCGGGGTCGAGTTGATCTTGCGCGTCCTGAAAGAGAGTCCGCAGCCTGTGGTGGTATTCGCGACAGGCAGCCTTCGCGACATTGCGGCGGCCATGAACCGCGACGAACGTCTGTGCCGCGAGAAGATTGCCCGGCTCTACGTCAACGCCGGCCATGCGGGCGGCGACCGTGAATACAACGTCGACCTCGATCCGCACTCCTATGTTCGCGTGCTGAACAGCGGTCTTCCGCTCTACCTCGTGCCGTGTTTTGGCCCGGACGGCTATGAATCCTACTGGCGCTTCACCCACAAAGAGGCGCTGGAAGAGACGTCCCCGGAGATCCAGCGCTTCGTCATTTATGCCCTGACCAAGACCGACCCGGCGCAGCGCGACCCCATACAGGCCTTGTCCGAGCCGGTCCCTGAAGCCCTTCGCCAGGAGATTTGGAGCCAGGAACGGAACATGTGGTGTACGGGGGCGTTTCTGCATGCCGCGGGCCGTGCCTGCCAGACGTTTTCCTTCCCCGGAGCGGAAGTGCTCGTCGAACCGTCGGGGCGCACCACCCTGGTTTCTGCGGGCATAGGACGTCCCATGAAGGTGTTTCATGTGGATAAGCCGGACGAGTACCGCGCCGAGATGCTTGCCGCGTTGAAACAGGCCCTGACGGCATTCAAAGACTGACCGGGCGGAAATACTCCGGGGGCAGGGGCCAGGCTGGGTACCTCCGGCGCGGCGGCGGGCGCCTGATGGTTCGCGCAACCCGTGCTTTCCGGCGTCTGATTTGATCGGATCCTTCGCGCCCGGTACACTGGCGCATTCCGGGCGCAACCATCACGATAAGGAAGATTCATGAGCAAGCTCAGTCTGAAAAAACTGGCGAAATACACCCCGTTTCCGGGGCCGGTGGTCCTGGTCATCATGGACGGCGTGGGCATTGGCAAGCGCGACGAGTCCGATGGCGTGCATATGGCGTATACGCCTGTTCTGGACGAGTTGCTCCAGGAACCTCTCTACGTGCAGTTGAAAGCCCACGGCACGGCGGTCGGGCTTCCCACCGACGAGGACATGGGCAACTCCGAGGTCGGTCACAACGCCCTGGGTGCGGGCCGCGTGTTTTCACAGGGCGCGCGGCTGGTCAACGAGGCCATCCGGTCGGGGAAGATCTTTGAAGGCGCGGCCTGGAACGCCCTCAAGGAACGGGCCGCCAGCGGCGGCGCCGTCCATTTTATCGGGTTGCTGTCTGACGGCAACGTGCACAGCCACATCGAGCAGTTGTACGCCCTGCTGGACCGGTGTGCCCGGGACGGCATGCCGCGGGTGCGGGTGCATCCGCTGATGGACGGCCGGGATGTGGGCGAAAAGAGCGCGCTGAAGTACATCGAACCCCTCGAGGCCCGGCTGGCCGCCTTGAGCGAGGGCGGCAAGGAGTACCGCATCGCTTCCGGCGGCGGGCGCATGATCACCACCATGGACCGCTATTTCGCCGACTGGACGGTCGTAGAACGCGGCTGGAAAGCCCATGTCCTCGGCGAGGGGCGGCCGTTCGCCTCGGCGAGCGAGGCCATCAAGACGTATTACGCGGAAGACCCCGGCATCACTGACCAGTACCTCGAGAGCTTCGTCATCGCCGAGAACGGCAAACCCGTCGGAACCATCGAAGACGGCGACGCCGTGGTGTTTTTCAATTTCCGGGGCGACCGGGCCATCGAGATTTCCATGGCCTTCGAACAGGACGATTTCAGCGGATTTGACCGCAAACGCGTGCCGGACGTGTTCTACGCGGGCATGATGGAATACGACGGCGACGCCCACATCCCGCGGAACTTTCTCGTGGAGCCGCCCGCCATCGACCGGACCATCGGACAGTATCTCTGCGCGGCGGGCGTCACCTCCTACGCCATTTCCGA
>JAAYAQ010000577.1 GCA_012719295.1 Candidatus Hydrogenedentota bacterium
GTTGAACACGGCATACACGCAGCGCAAAAACACCATAGACGGCCGCGGTTCGTGCCTTTGCATCGCCCCCCGATGCGACGCCGGACACGCGCGCCTGTACGGGTGGGAGGCGACATCATGAGCATTTCAAATCGTTCGAGCAGACGGGGCGTAGCCCTGCTCACCGCGACGATCTTCCTCGCCCTGGCCATGTTGATCCTCGCCTATATGGCCTCGCGCGTGATCACGCAGAATTCCCAGGTCACCCGGCACGTCCAGTTCAAGGACTGTTTCCAGGGCCTGGAATCCGCCTATGCCATGAGTGTCGTTGACCTCGAAAACGGCAACGACGGGATGATCGGACTGGGCGCCTACGACCCCCATGACGGCGGCACGTTCACCCTCCCTGATTTCGATACGGCCGATATCGCTCCCGTGCAGGTCCCGAACATGCCCAACGTCCAGTTCATGGCGGTGGTGGAAGACTGGGAAAGTGACGGGATCGACAACAACGGCGACGGCAGCGTCGACGGCGACGAGGAAAACTGGGTCTACACCCTGCACCTTCTCGCCAATAACGCGGGCGTCCAACGCCGGGCCGAGGTGGTGGTTAAAGCCACCGACGTCAATGTCTGGCGCAATGCCATCTTCGGCGGCACCGGCCAGTCGGGCGGCCTGATCAACGGCAATGTCAGCATACACGGGTCGGTGCATCTGCTCGGCACCAACATCCACCCCGGCGGGCTCGCCGTGGCCGCCATCGACCTCAGCGGCACCAGCCTCATCCACAACAACTACACGGGCCTTGACGCCGGGCTCCGCAGTCGCATCCCGGCGCTCCCGCAACGTACGTGGAACGGCGAGACCGTCGAAACGCTGAACGCCAAACTGCGCGTGAAAAACGGGCTCGTAGGCATGTCGGGCAATTCTGAAGTCGGCGAGCCCGATGTCCCAGGCAACGCCTGGAAGGAAACCATGGACGGCACCTTTATCAACGACGGGTGGACCGGCAACAGTGTCATTGACGATGGGGATCGCGGCGACCCCACCGCCGTGTTCAGCGATAACGGATGGGATGAAACATACGAGTTGGGCGATAAGGTGAGCCTGCCCGTCTTTTCCGACCCCTGGCGCGACCCCTTGACCGGTAACACGGTCCTGAATCCCATCACCGGCGTCAACTACACGCACGAAGAGTACTTTGCGACTCTGGCGGGCACCCCCTACACTGGCGACATCACGATCAACGCCAAGACCACCAATTTCTTCTACAATGCGACCCGTCCCGCCGACACCAATCCCGCAAACCGCCTGCCCACGGACGATTACATCCTGTTCAACTGCGCTACGAACCTTCTCGAGATCCACGGTCAGGTCCAGATAGACGGCAACATCTCCTTCACGGGACAGGGCAGTGACACGTCGATCAACTACACGGGCCGGGGCGCCCTTCTGGTGAACGGCGATGTGTCCATCAAAACCGACCTGCTGGCCGTCAACGCCAACGGCACCACCGTGAACAGCTTCCCCGCGGCCAATTGCCTGGGCATCATGTCCTCCAACAACATGGATGTCGGCATGACCTCGCAACTCAAGATCATGGGCGCGTTCTATGCGCGAAACCGGATCCGGAGCCAGAAACAGACCACGGTCCTGGGAACGTTCGTATCCGACTACTTCGACATGGGCACCAACGTGCCCGACATTTATCAGGTACCCACCCTTGCCGAAAACCTGCCGTATGGTATGATTGGCGCGTACCCAATACTGACATTCCTGCAAATCTCCTGGCGGGAACTGGGCGTGGATGTATGAACAAAGAAGAATTCCGCGAAGGCCTCCGAAAGAACTGGTATCTCATCGCGGCCCTGGCGGTCCTTGCCGCGTTGGCCGTGCTGAAACTCATGATCGGTTCGAGCGAAGCCCCGGCGGCTCCGTCCGGCGCCGCCACCGGAAGTCCCGTGCTTCCTCCCGCCCAGCAGAATCTGGAGACCCTGCAGGACGTCCTTCAGCCCGACGAACAGGCCAAGGCCCTCGCGCAAATCGAGGAGTACCAGAAGAAGATCGATGCCGAACCCGAAGCCGAAGACACCCCCGCCTACCTCATGGCCACGGGCAACCTTTACCGGCAGAAACTCCGCGATTACGAGAAAGCCAGCGCCTGTTACGAGCGCATCATCACGAACTTCCCCGACTCGAGCGGACGGCGCGACGCGTTCCTGCAACTCGAAGCCTGTTACCTCGCCCTGGAGGACCAGACCGGCCTCAGACGGCTCTACGACAGGATGATTGACGAGTGCCCCGAAGACTCGCAGGAATATCTCTACGCCAAACAAAAACGTGACGAACTCTAGCGGCCCGGGGCGGCCATGCGGACTGCCGCGCCTCGCGTTTCCGCGTCGCCGCATTGAACTGAATCGGTGGTTTTAGGTAGGCTACCGTTGAAGTCCGCGCCATGCGACGCTTTGAAGTCCCCTTCGCGGTCCGACGGCGGGGATGCCCAGTGTGGCGCCGTCCCCTGCGTTCAGGTCATGGGGCTCCGCCAGAAAACGCGAAACGTACCTGTCACGGCCATGGAAAGGTGACCAATATGCCCATCGGTGTCGGAGTAATCGGTGCAGGAATCGTCGGCGGGGGCGCCATTCACACCCTGCTGACCCACCGCGACGTCATCACGACCCGCAGCGGCGTGGACCTCGCCCTCGTCCATGTCGCCGATCTGGATACGGCTCGTCTGGCCGAATTCGACCTCGGCGGAGTCACGGTAAGCAACGACGCGGCCAAACTTATTCAGGACCCGAACGTCCAGATTGTGTGTGAACTCATCGGCGGCCTCGAGCCGGCGCGCACGTTTATCCTCAACGCCCTGAAAGCCGGCAAGCATGTCGTAACCGCCAACAAGATGCTGCTCGCCCACCACGGCCCGGAACTGTGCCGGGCCGCGGTCGACAACGGCGTGGAGCTTCGCTATGAGGCCTCCGTGGCCGGGGGCATCCCCATCATACGTTCGATACGCGAGGGGCTCGCGGCCGATCGCATCAAGGCCATTTACGGCATTCTAAACGGCACCTGCAACTACATCCTCAGCCGTATGACCGAAGACGGGCACGAGTTCGACGAAGCCCTGCGGCAGGCCACCGCGCTCGGATTTGCCGAAACCCCGCCCGATCTCGACATCGAAGGCCACGACACCGCCCACAAATGCCAGATACTCACGTCTCTCTGCTTCTCGACGGAGGTGGACTTTGACGCGTTGTACATTGAAGGCATCACCCGGATCACCCATGCGGACGTCGCGTACGCCAGCGACCTGGGCTATGCCATAAAACTCCTGGCGATCATCCAGGATCAGGAAGACGGCATCGAGGCCCGGGTCCACCCCACCCTCGTACCGCACGGCCATCAGCTCGCCGCCGTGCGCAACGAGTTCAACGCCGTCTACGTCGAAAGCGACGTGGCCGACGCCACGCTCTATTACGGCAGGGGCGCCGGCCGGTTTCCCACGGCCAGCGCGGTCGTCGCCGATGTCATCGACGCGGCGCGCGGCATGGGCGCGCCTCCCGCTCCGCCGTTCGTGTATGCGCAAAAGCGCCCCGTGCTGGATATCGGCGCCGTCACCTCCCGCTACTACCTCCGCCTGACCACGCTCGACAAGCCGGGCGTCCTGGGCAAGGTATGCACCATCCTCGGCAACTACGGCGTCAGCATCGCCTCATGCATCCAGCAGGAAGTGCGCGATGGCAAGCCCGTGCCTGTTGTTCTCATGACCCACGAAACCCGCGAGGCGGAGTTGCGGAAGGCCCTGGCGGAAATCGACCAGCTCGAGTTCACCCGCGAAGCTACCCACGCCATACGCGTGCTGCAGGAGTAACCCATGCTCATTGAAGGCGTCATCAACCGGTACCGCGAGTATCTGCCCGTCACCCCCCACACCCGCGTCATCACACTCAACGAGGGGTCAACCCCCCTGATCCGGGCGGCCCATCTCAGTGCGGCGATCCACCCGCGCATCGACATCTACCTCAAATACGAAGGCCTCAACCCCACCGGCTCCTTCAAAGACCGCGGCATGACCATGGCCATCACCAAGGCCCTCGAAGACGGGTTCAAAGGGGTCTTGTGCGCGTCCACCGGCAACACCTCCGCCTCCGCGGCCGCCTATGCCGCCCGCGCCGGCATGCGCTGCGCCGTGCTGATTCCCGAGGGGAAGATCGCGTTCGGGAAGCTGTCGCAGGCCATGATCCACGGCGCGCGGGTCATCCAGGTCCGGGGCAATTTCGACGACGCCCTGCGCCTGGTCCGCACCATCACCGCCAACCACCCCATCGCGCTCGTCAACTCCATCAACCCCTTCCGCATCGAAGGCCAGAAGACCGGCGCCTTCGAAATCATCGACGATTTCGAGGGCGTGGCCCCCGATTTCCACGTGCTTCCCGTCGGCAATGCCGGCAACATTACCGCTTACTGGAAGGGATACAAGGAATACCACGCAGCGGGCAAAATGAAAAACCTTCCGCGCATGCTCGGATTCCAGGCGGCGGGGGCCGCCCCGATCGTCCTGGGCCATCCCGTCGAAAAGCCCCAGACCTTCGCCACGGCCATCCGCATCGGCAATCCCGCCAGTTGGAAGACCGCCGAGGCCGCCCGCGACGAGTCCGGCGGCGTCATCGACATGGTCACCGACGATGAGATCCGCGCGGCCTACGGAAAACTCGCCGCGCTCGAGGGGGTCTTCGCCGAACCCGCCAGCGCGGCCACGGTAGCCGGCATCATCAAGTACGCCGCAAAAGGCTACTTCGACCAGTTCACGCCGTTCACGGGAGAGAAACTGCGCCTCGTCTGCATCCTCACCGGCCACGGCCTTAAAGACCCGGACAGCGCCATCAAGTCGGCCGAACAGCCGGTGACCGTCGACGCCGAGGAAGATCCCGTCCTGGAAGCGATGCAATTGGAGGTTCCGGACCCGGCAGGAGTGTGACCCCGATGCCCTACGGCTTGATATTGGACGTCGATGGCGTCCTGGCGGACACTGAAGCGCTCCTCGCGCGGGCAACCATCGCGATGTTTCGCGAATTGTACGACGTCGAGTTTGCGCCCGAAGATTTTGAGCCGTATGTGGGCGCCGGCTCCAAACGGTATACCCTGGGGCCCGCCCACATGCGCGGACTCGAAATCGACTTGGAGACGGCGTTGAGCAAGCGCCGCGAAAATTTCCTCGCGCTCCTGCAGTCCGCCGAGTCCATCGCGTTTCCGGGCGCCGCCGAACTGATCGAAGTCGCATATGACCACCCCGAATGGAGACTGGCGGTGGCCACATCGAGCCGCAGCGACCGGGCCGGCGCCACGCTGGCCGCCGCCGCGGTCGACCTGTCCCGCTTTGACGCGGTCATCACCGGCGACATGGTGACCCATATGAAACCGGATCCCGAAATCTACCTGACCTCCGCTCGAATCATCGGCGTACCGATCCGGTCGTGCGTCGTCATCGAAGACTCCCTGGTCGGCCTCGAAGCCGCAAAGGCCGCCGGGGCCCGGTGCATCGCCGTCACCAACACGTTCCCCCGCAAGAAACTCGCCGCGGCCGACCGCATCGTCGACTCGCTGACGCAGGTCGATCTCGCGATGCTGCTTGCGCTGGTGGCGTAGCCCCGGGCCGTCATGAAACGCTCGATCCAGACGATCCGCTTCAATCATCCCATGGATTACGCCGCGATGCTCGCGCTCCAGAAAGACCGCTGCGCCGCGGTGGAACACGGCGCCGCACCCAACACGCTGTTCCTGCTCGAACACACGCCCGTGATCACCCTGGGCCGCCGGTCTGACCCCGCAAACCTGCTACTGTCCCAAGAGGAACTGGCCCGGAGAGGCATCGCCCTGTTTGAGACTGATCGCGGCGGCGACGTGACCTATCACGGTCCTGGCCAACTGATCGCCTATCCCATCCTCGCGCTCGCCGCATGGAAACAGTCCTACCGCTGGTACCTGCGCTCGCTCGAAGCCGTGCTCATCGCCCTTCTCCGCGGGTATGGCCTCCCCGCCGAGCGTGTGGAAGGTTATACAGGGGTCTGGGTGAACGGCGCGAAGGTCGCAGCCATCGGCGTCGGTGTCCACAACTGGATCACCTTCCACGGCATCGCCTTGAACGTCATGCCCGACATGGAGCACTTCCGGTTCATTGTGCCCTGCGGAATTCAGGACAAACCGGTCGTGTCGCTGGCAACACTCCTGACTCCCGCGCCCGACATGCACCAGGTGATGAGCGATTTCGAGCAGGCGTTTCGCGCGTATTTCGAAACGCCGGACGACGCGCCCGTGCCCGAACCCTGAGCGTCCACGGACACGCCAGGCGGCTCAGGGTTCGCGGTCCGCGCCCTCCGCGCCAGTCGTCAGTGACCTCAGCGCTTCGCGCGTGCGCTCCTGCTCCGGGTTGAGTTTCAGCGACGTTTCAAAGGCTTCCCGGGCGCGCGCCGTGCGGCCCAGCTGCATGCTGATCGAGCCGAGCATGTTCCACGCCACGTGATTCTTCGGGTCGAGTCTGACCGTACGTTCCAGCGGCGCCACACTCTCCCCATACTTGCCCGCCCGAAACAGCAGCGATGCATACGCGAAATGCGCATCCGCCGTATCTTCAAACCAGAGGCCGGACTGTTCAAAATCCTCCAGGGCCTCGCCCAGCATCTGCACCACCGCCGCAAGCACATCCGGAGGCGCCTGGGCCAGTGCGGCGATACGTTGCGACGCTTCCCGCACCGCGCCGCGCCGCGCCAGAACAGCAGCGAGACCGGCCTGCGCAAGGGCTTCGCCGGGCGCGGCTTTCAGGGCCAGGGTCCATTGCTCTTCCGCGAAGTCAAACAGCTTCTTGTCCCAGTAATACCGGCCCAGAACGGCGCGCGCCGCGCCCTCGACCGGTCCGCCGCCGCTCAGCGCCGCGGCCCGGGCCAGGGCATCCTTCGCTTCCTCGGGGCGCCGGTACAGCGGCGACAGAAGCCCGCGCCCCAGGGCCAGCCACGCCTCCGCGTTCTCCGGCGCCAGGCGCGTGGCCTTCCGGAGCGCATCCGCCGCCAGATCCGCATCGTATTGCGCGAGCAGCACCCGGGCATAATCCGCCAGCGCTTCGGTATCCTCGATGTTCAGGCCGCCCGCTTCCTCAAAGAGGCGGCGCGCTTCCGCAAACATCTCGTTCGCCTTCGCCTCATGCGTGTTGTAGGCCTCGGCATCGCCCGCACGGCCCGCGTCGGCGGCCGCCTGAAGCTGTTGCCGGGCCTGCGCCGCCATCGTACGCGCCTCCCACAGGGCGCCCGAGCCCGCGGCCTCGTCCTCTGCTGCTCCAGCACACACACAGGCGAAAAGCGCCAGGTTCACCGCCAGCACACGGACAAAACACACCCTCATCACACCTCCGCCTCCGGGGCCGCGGCGTCGTGCCTGGCCCAAAGATGGTTTTCGAGCACGGTCAACAAAGGCGCAAACGTCGTGGGGTCCAGCGCGCACACCGGCACGCCGTGAAACCGTCTGACCAGCGCCGCCACGCGCTCCGGTTCGCACACATCCGTCTTGTTCAGCACCGTCACCGCCGGTTTGTTCTCCAGATGCAGGTCCGTCAGAATCCGGCGAACGGCTTCGTGAAGCGCCTCGATATCTTCGCGCGAAGCGTCCACGACGTGCAACAGCAGATCGGCGTCATCCAGTTCTTCGAGCGTCGTCCGAAACGCTTCCATCAGTTCCGCGGGCAGGTTGCGGATAAACCCCACGGTGTCCGTCACGACGACTTCCCGCTCCTCCGGAAACCGCAACCGGCGGGACACGGGATTTAACGTTGCAAACAGCACATTCTCGGCCACCACGGCGCTTTCGGTCAGGCGGTTCAGCAAGGTGGATTTGCCCGCGTTGGTGTATCCCACAATGGACACAATCGGCACGTCGTTACGGCTCCGGCGCGCCCGGCGCAGCCGGCGCCGCTCCCCCAGCTTATCGATCTCCCGCTCGAGCTGCGCCACCCGGTCCTGCACGCGGCGCCGGTCGATCTCCAGCTTCGTTTCGCCCGGACCCCGCCCTCCGATCCCACCCGTCAGGCGTGAAAACGCGCTGGCCGACTGTTTGGCCCCCAGCCGGGGCAGCAGGTAACGAAGCTGAGCAAGCTCGACCTGCAGTTTGCCTTCGCGCGTTGTGGCGCGCTGCGCAAAGATATCCAGAATGACCTGCGTGCGATCCAGAATCTTGAGGTCCGTGTGCTCAGCCAGCGCATGGACCTGCGCCGGCGTGAGATTCAAATCGAATACCAGCGCCTCCGCGCCCAATTGCATTGCCTTGATGACCGTTTGGGTAAGCCGGCCCTTGCCGACCACATACCGCGGATCGATGGGACGGCGCTGGATCACCGTGGCCATCGGCTCGATGCCCGCGCTCGCGGCAAGTTCCCGCAGCTCCGCCACCGATTCTTCCGCGTCCGCTTTGGGCGCCTGCGACACATGCACCAGCACGGCCCTCTCGCGCACATCGCCCGCCGGCCGCGGCTTGCGAAGACGCGCGAATTCGTCCTCGAGCGCGTCGACCGTCAGCAGAAAATCGTCCGCCAACTCATGCACCGTAGTGGCCGGCAAAATCTCCCAGGGGCGCGCCTCATCGCCGCCCGGCAACAGATGGGCCGCATGCACCTTCCCGGGAAGCCCGCCTTCCAGAACCTCAATGGCCGCGACACAGTCGAGCCGCAACAACGCCAAGTCGGTAAAATCGTCATCGTCCAGCGGCTCATGGTTCAAATGGGTGTGAATCAGGCGCAGACCGCACAGCCGCGCGAGCCCCCGGCGGTATGCGGAAAGGTCCGGAAGGAAAACGGAGCGGGCATCTCCGACAATACACGCCTGAACATGGCCCCGGCGGTCAACGAGCATGCCCACCTGCCGTTGGATCTCCCCGGAAATCTCCGTCAGCGAGCGCGCCAATTCCGGGCTGACAAGACGCTCGGCGCGGGTCCTTCGGTTGCCCAGTTTCTGTAAACGCTTTAGAGGAGATGCCTTAAGGCCTTGAATGTTGCCTGTTAAGCGAATAGCAGGTTCCTCGGTTGAATCGAATGACTGCGTTCGTCGAACCGTCAGATAAACTCCCCGCTAGAGTATCAAGCAGCGGGCAAGCATGCAAGCGCCCCCACGCCCTCGAGGCTGCGCAATAAAAAAACCCGGGCCGGATACGACCGGCCCGGGCGTTCAGCACTTTCCGTACGGCATCGCTACTGCAACATCGCCCGGCGGATGATCTTCTGACTTTCGACGGCATCAAGCGTCTTTTGCGCTTTCCGCAACTCCGTCGTGTCGATTTTCTCGAGTTTCTTCCAGAGAATCGCCACGTTCCCCGCGGCAATCTGGCAGGCCTGGATGGCATCGATGCGCTTGGGCTGCATGTCGAGCGTCAGATAACCCTTGTATTTCGTGACCTTGAGATAAAAAAGCGCTTCCATCGTCTCCCACATGTGGACGCTGCCCGAGATCAGCATATCGTCCGCGCTGTGGTAGCTGTCACTCAGATAGAGCTGGAACAGCTTGTTCGAGCGCGACAGAAACGCGATCGCTTCCGCCGGATTCTCGCCCACCATCATGGCATGCGAGAAATTCAGGGCAACCCCTACGTTCTTCATCGCAATTTCCTGACACAGCGACAGCGCCTTCCCCACCGTCGAGACCGTGAGGAACTTGCGCGGTTCCGCCCCCTTATACGCGATCGCGACGTTTACGTCCGGGGACGCGTATTTGGCAATCGTCTTGATGGACGAGATCAGCGTGTTCCAGTGCACCGCATAGTCAATATGGAACGCATAATCGAAACCGTCGCTGTACAGGCGCAGGGTGATTTCCGTCGCCCCCAGTTGGCGGGCCAGATCCACGGCTTTGCGGCCCTCGTCGATGGCCGCATTGCGGGTCTTCGGGTGCTGATGCCCGAAAGCTCCTAGCGCAAAACGCCGATCATAGGCGAGATTCGCCGACACGCCCGAACAGGCCAAACCGTAGTCTTTCAGCAACCGCTTCAATTCTTTCGCGGGCACCTCCGGAGAGACATCAGTCTGGGCGACTTCCACGGCCTTGATCGCCTTGATTTTGGACAAGGCCGCCAGACGTTCCTGCATTCGAAGCGGATCACGGTATCCACTTGGGCAGTACCGGTCCGGAGAGCCGGAGAATACTTCCAACGCAGTTGCGATTTTGGGGGTCATTTCATTCTCCTGTTGTCACGCTTCTGTGCGCGCTCAGTTGTGGTATGCTAAGGGCTGAATATGATATACGAGGGCAACTGGATTCCCACTTGCGGCAACGATCTGAGCTGTGAAGCACGCATGTAGCCCCTCGGCGAATTGCGGCGCGCACACGGGAATATTGTAGGAATTCCGAGTCAAATTGTCAATAGTTGCGAGAAAACATATAATTCCGAGCCGGATTATCGCGCTCTACCCCCGCGCAGGCCGCCCCGCGCACCGGGACGCCGCCGCCTCCCCTGATTCCGCGCCTCGCACAGCGCACCTGTCCCCTAAAGGCTTGAAAACAAAAGTCTTGGCTAAAAAAGAGGAGGCGAGTGCGGGCAGCGGGGGAACTGCCATTCACGCACTCGCCGGTGGTGGGAACCAGTCATTGCTGACTGCCACTGCGGTATGCCTGGGGGAAAGGCGAGCACCGCAGTCATCTATAGGAACACACCCTATGCCCACCGTATTCCTCGCACCACGAAAAAAAAACCGGAAATCTCGGCGGCCCTCTTTCCCCGCCTCCCCGCCACGGGTGAAGACACGTCCAGAGCCTCGCCATTGCCGGTCCACAACCGGCCTTGCGGCCCGGTTCCGGCCGGGCTGGGCCGTCGTCGCCCTGACATTGATCATGTATTCCCTCACAATCCCTTGCGGCGTCAACGCCGACCTCATCTCCGAGACACGCGCACGGAATCTCCCCCCCGGAGCGACCGGGCAGGAATTGCCTAAAACATCACCCATCAATCGGTTACGAGATACCGTGGTCCAGCTGGATGTCCAGTGGCCCACCGCTCCGGACCGGCCGTTCGAGAAGGACGCGTCCGTACCCCTGGAAGCCATGACGCAGGATCCGGATCCTGACACGCGGGTTCAGGGCTTGCTGGGTCTCGCAGACGCCAATTCCCCGAACACGGTCCGGATGCTCGTCTTCGCCCTGGATGACCCGGCCCCGCAAGTCAGGCAAACTGCGCTCCAAAAACTCGCAATTCTGGATCCTGGCCAACTGGTACGGGAACTGGTCGTGCGCCTGGACTCCCCCGATGAGGCCCTTCGTGTCTCGCTGGAAGAGACGCTGCCCGCGCTGAAAGAGCATCTCGAGCGCCCCGTACTGGCCCTGCTGCGGGCCGCGGAGACCGCCCCCGAAACCCGGGTCGTGGCCGCGCGCGCGCTGGGCCTGATGGGGAGTGAACGGGCCGTCCCGGAGTTGTCATCCGTGGCCTTTGAGACCGCGGATGCCCGTCTGAGACTGGCCGCGACGCAGGCCCTGACCCTGATCGCCTCGCCCGAGGGGCTGCCGGCGTTGCAGGGCTTGTCGCTTCACTCGAGCCCCCAAGTCCGTGCGGAAGCTCTGGTTGGCCTGGCGCGAATCGGCGGGCCCCTCGCCCTTTCCTCCATCGAAGCGATGGCGCTGAACCCGCGCGAAGACAATGCGCGCATCCGGCGGGAGGCCATCGCCTATATCGGTCTGCTGGGGGCGGATCCTTCCATCGACACCCTGATCAGCGTCATGAACCGCTATCCTCAGACCCGGGAAGAGGTGGTGGCGGCGTTGCGAAGGCTTACCGGCCTTAACCTGGGAAACAGCCCCCTGGAATGGACCCAGTGGCGTTACAAGCA
>JAAYAQ010000578.1 GCA_012719295.1 Candidatus Hydrogenedentota bacterium
ACGCGCGGGGCCTGGCGGCGTCGGGTGCTGTTTTCCCGCAGCCAGCCGTTGCCCCACGCCGCGCCCGATGGTACCATCCGCGCCATGGAACAGCCGAGGCTCACGGTGTCGAAACGCCTGCGCGAACTGCTTTCGTACGCCAAGTTCGCGGGAACGGCGCCGCGCGTTTTGATTCTGCGCAGCGAGTACTGGATAGACGGGGCATGCGTACATGCCTGCCGGGATCTGGGCTGGGAGGTCAAGACCGTCCCGACGGTCCTGGAAGGAACGCTGCCCCGGGAGAGCGTGGCGCGGCTGCTCGAGACCCTTGCGGAATTCCGTCCCGATTTTGTCCTGACGGTGAATCTCAGCGGCATGGATGTTTCGGGACTGTTCGCCCGCTTCTTCGAGGACGTGCGGATACCGTATGTGACGTGGTTTGTCGATGACCCGCGCACGATCCTCATGGACCGCACCGATTTTGCGTCGCCGTACGCCGTGGCGCTGACGTGGGAAGGGGCGTATACGGCCAGTCTTGAGGCGGCCGGGTTTCCGGTGGTGGCGACCGTGCCGCTGGCGGCGGACCCGCACGTGTTCAATCGCGCCCCGGCGGACACCTGGGACTTCCCTCCGTCGTTCGTGGGGAATTCGATGGTGTCGTTTGCGCAACGCCAGTGGGAGCGCCTTCGGGCAATGCCGGACCTCGCGGCGGCCGTGAAACGGAGTTTCGACGAGGGGCGCGTGACCCGCGGGAATTTTGGCCGCGGACTGTGCGCGCTACTGGATGCAGCCTGCGTCAACACGCTGAGCGCGGAACAGCGCCGGCATGCGGAAATGACGTTTTTTGTGGAGGGCACCCGCCGTCTCCGGCATGCGCTGGCCTCGGCGACCGTACCCGAGGGTGCGGTGATGCGGGGCGACGACGACTGGCGCACCGCGTTCCCGTCGTCGGGCGGCGCCCTGCCGTATATGGAGGAACTTCCGGCGTTTTACGGCAGCTGCGAGGTCAATCTCAACTCGACAAGCATTCAAATGGCGACCACGGTGAACCAGCGGGTCTTTGATTGTCCCGCCGCGGGGGGCTTCCTGCTCACGGACAGCCAGCCGGCGCTCGACGAACTGTTTGACGTGGAAAGAGAGTGCGTTGTGTACCGGTCTCTGGATGAGTGCATGGAACTGTTGCGCTTTTTCCGGGCGCATCCGGCGGCGCGGCGCGAGATCGCCGTGCGCGCCCGCACCCGCGTGCTGGGCGAACACACCTACGCCCACCGCGTGCAGCATATTGCCGGGATGGTCAAGGAGCGCTTTGCCTGACCGCTTGGACGGAGGCGGGCGGAAGGCGTGAAAATTTCCTCACTGCAATGTTATAGTACCCCCATGAAGTTGATGCGGGAAGACAGAGACTGGTTGCGCCTGGCGCTGGTTCCGGGCGTAGGCACGGCGCATTTTATCCGTCTGCTGGCCCGGTTCCGCACGCCCAGCCACGTGTTCGAGGCTCCGCGGGGCATGGTCGCGGACCTGGTTGGGGCGAAGCTGGCGGACCGCATCCGCCAGTATGCGGACACGAACGAGGCCGCCGGCCAGGAAGCCGCCATGGAAGAATGGGGCGCCTCGCTGATCACGCTGGAGAACCCGCGGTACCCGTTGCGCCTCGCCGAGATCTACGATCCCCCGCTTCTGCTGTTTGTGCGCGGCAGTCTTCCGGCGGACCAGGAGCCCTACGTGGCGCTGGTCGGCACCCGGCGCGCCTCACCGTACGGCATCCGCATGGCGGACAGGCTGGCGCGCGAACTTGCCGCGCGAGGGATCACGGTGGTCAGCGGGATGGCGATGGGCATCGACGCGGCGGCGCACCGCGGCGCCCTGGAAGCAGGCGGCCGGACGGTCGCGGTGCTGGGATGCGGCGTGGATGTGGTGTATCCGCCGCAGAACGCCCAACTCATGGAAGACATCGCGGCGCGCGGGGCGGTCCTCTCCCAGTTTCCCATGGGGATGCAGCCCAGCAAGGGCCATTTTCCCTACCGGAACCGGATCATCAGCGGGATGAGCCTGGGCACGGTGGTGGTTGAAGCTCCGCTCACGAGCGGCGCGCTCATCACCGCCAGACAGGCCGCGGAACAGGGCCGGGAAGTCTTTGCGGTGCCGGGACAGGCGGGCACCCAGAATGCCGAGGGGCCGCATGCCCTGATCCGCGAAGGCGCGAAACTGGTCGAACGGGTCGAGGACATCCTGGTCGAACTGGAACTCCCGGCCGCGTGCCTGCGGGGCGCCCGTGCCGACGCAGGGGACATCCGGCCTCCGGAGGACGCCGCCGAACCGGTTTCCGCGCGCCGTCCTTCGCGACAACCGGCGCCGCCAAAGCCCGCACCGGCGCCTCAGCCTGCCGCGAGACGGGAACCCGCGTCTCCCCCCCCGAATGACCTGGAACGGGCTATCCTGGCGGCCTTGTCGCCCGACGGTTCGTATGTGGATGAGATCGCGACGTCGTGCCGGCTGAGCGTGTCCGAAGCGCTGAGTTCGCTGACCATGCTGGAGTTGAAGGGCCTGGTCCGCCAGTTCAGCGGCAAACGTTTTGCCCCCCGATGAGCGCGTGGATTCAGAGCGTTGCAGACCGGGTCCGGCGGGGCGAACCCCTTCCCCTCCCCCTGGCCGGGCTGTTGACTCTGGCGACCCCGGTGATGCGCCTGGGGATGCGGTTGCGCCTGCGCCAGCCGCGGGTGCGCGTGGAAGCCCGCGTCATCAGCATCGGCAACATCACGGCGGGCGGCACGGGCAAGACGCCGGCGGTGATCGAACGGGCGCGCCGGGAAACCCGCGACGGGCATCGTGTCGCGGTCCTCACCCGGGGGTATGGAGCGCAGACAGGCGGCGCCATGGCCGTCCATGCGGGCAAAGGCACCCCGGAACTGTGCGCGAGGCTGGGCGACGAACCGGCCCTGATCGCGACGAAGGCGCCCGAGGCCTTGATCGTGCGGTGCGCGGACCGCGTGGCGGGGGCCCGGAAGGCCATCGACGAGTATGACTGCGATACGCTGATCCTGGATGACGGGTACCAGTATGTGCGGCTTGAACGGGACGAGAACGTGCTTGTCATTGACGCGACCAACCCGTTCGGAAACGGCCGGCTGCTGCCCCGGGGCGTATTGCGCGAGCCGCTGTCCGCCATGGGACGCGCGACGCACATCCTCCTGACGCGCTGCGACCAGGCGGAGTCGCTGGAGCCGGTGTTGGAGGCGATTGACCGGTATTGCCCGGGCGTGCCGGTGCGGCGAACACGGCACGTGCCGTCCATGCTGTGGCGGGTGGCGAACGGCGAGCGCCTGCCTCTCTCGCGGCTCACGGAGGGGCGCATCTGCGCGGTGTGCGGGATTGGCAACCCGGACGCCTTTTTCGAGACCCTGGAGCGCCTGGGCGCGGAGTTGACAACGCGCATGGCATATCCCGATCACAGCCCGTTCCCCGTGGAAACCCTCCCGCGTGATATGCTCGTGGTGACCACCGAGAAGGACGCGATGCGCCTCGAAGAACCTGGAACGAACATTGCCGCCCTGGGCGTTGATCTGGAAGATATGGATGGGGCGCCGTGACGCTGAGGACGCCGTCGGGCGCGGCGCCCCGGTTGAGGTAGGGCGATAGCAGAATCGATGCGAACAAATCTACGATTTGCGTTGATTGTCGCGGCGTGCGCGGGGCTTGTCGCCGTGGTGTGGGTGCTGCTGCATGGCGGGGCGCCGTCGCCCGGCCGCGGCGATGAATCCGCTCCCGCGCCGGCGGCCTCCGGGGAGCACCGGCCGGGCCCGGCCGCGCCATCCCCCCGCACGCCCCGAACCGGCCGGCTCGACTCGGGCGCCATCGGCGGCCGTGTTGCCGTGACCGAGCCCTCGCCGGGCGGGGACGCGGTCTTCCGGGGGGCGATCGTGGGGCGCATCCGGGGATACGACGGCAAGCCC
>JAAYAQ010000135.1 GCA_012719295.1 Candidatus Hydrogenedentota bacterium
AACGCTGTTCTACGCATGGAGCACCCTGACCCTTCAGGATCTGGGCGTCAAACTGGCGTCTATACTGGGCGGCGGGATCCTCGGCGTGTACATCCTGGGCTTTCTGACGACCCGCGGCACGGGCCGGTCCGTCGCGGTGGGCATCTCCGTCACGCTGGTCTTCTCGACGTACATGGCGGTGATCGAATTCGCCAACGTCACGCCCGAACAGTTCATGAACGCGCTCGGGTGTTCCCGGGAGACCGCGCTGCTCCTGATGAAACCGGTGCACATCTATTACGTGGGGCTGCTGGGCCAGTTCCTCACGTTCATCGTGGCCTACCTGGTCGCGAGTCTCTTTGAACCCAGACGCGACCTGACCGGGCTCACCTTCTGGACCCAGGCGCCTTCGGAAGAAGAACAGGCGGGCCGATCCAACTGAACCGGTTCGCCGCGCCTGTCATGCGTCCGGCGGGGGAAGATGCGTGTCGCCAACGCGGACCATCCAATCCCGCATATGGCCGCGCATCTGTTGGAGGATGGCCCGGTTGGCATCCGCGCCGGCCACATTGACCATCTCGAACGGATCCGCGTGCTCGTCGAAGAGCAGTTCCTCGTTTACGCCGGTCAGGATGTATTTCCAGCGCTCCGTCCGCACCATGCGGTGGCCCGTGCCGCGCGCGCCGCCGACGCCCACGCACTCGCTGGCCACGTAGTCGCGCAACGGGCGTACGGGCCCGCGGAGCGCCGGCGCCAGTGACAGGCCGCTCAACCCCTCCGGAACCGGCGCCCCCGCCAGGTCGAGCAGGGTCGGAAACAGATCGAGCGACGAAACCAGGGCCGGGATGCGGACGCCCCGCCGTTTCAGACGCGGCCAATGCAGCAGCATCGGCACGCGGACGGATTCCTCGTGCATGGTGATCTTGTTGCCCAGGCCGTGGTTGCCCAGGTGATACCCGTTGTCGGAGAGATAGAGCAACACGGTGTTCCGGTAGACCCCGGCGCGCTCGAGCTGTTCCACCAACTCGCCGATCTGATGGTCCAGTCTCGAAACCACCGCGTAATACGCCCGGGTAAACTCCCGGATTTGTTCCTTCGAACGCGGGGGGCCCGCGGGCAAACCGAGGTAATTGTCGCGCCCTTCCGAGTCGCGGTAATAGTGTTCACCGGGCAGCCCCTGGTTGTATACGCTCTCCCGCGGCGGCGACTCCCGGAAGTTCGGGTCGATGGGGATCTCGGCGTCCCGGTAAAGGTCAATCCATTCCGGGCCGGGGTTGAGCGGGATGTGCGGCTGGCGGGCCGCGACCCAGAGGAAGAACGGCGCCGGATTGCTCTTCCGCCGTTCGATGAATTGCGCTGCGGACGCGAAGGTCTGGTCGTCGGTGAGATCTTTCAGTTCTTCGCCTTCGGCGAATCCATACCCGCGGGGCGGGCCCAGGTGGGATTTTCCCCACAACGCCGTGTCGTAGCCTGCGCCGGCCAGAAGCTGCGCCAGCGTCGGGAGGCGTTTCTCCTCCACGACGCTCCGCTGAAATTCGCTCGCATCGAGCGCTACCGCGCCGTGCTGTTGCGGGAAAAGCCCCGTCATCAGGCTTGCCCGGCTTGCCGCGCAGATGGGCGTGGCGACATAGGCCCGCTCGAAAATCACCCCCTCGCCGCCCAGCCGGTCGAGGTTCGGGGTTTTCACCGCGGGATTGGTGTAGCCCACGGACCGGTAGCCGTGGTCGTCGCTGAGCACCACGACGATGTTGGGGCGCCGTCGTCTTCGAAGGCTCTCGCCCCCGGCGGCGCACGACACTGCCAGCGCCGCGCCGCCCAGACACGCTGTCCTCAGGAAATCGCCCCGCGTGACTCGCTTCCTGGCCATGGTTCTGCTCTCCCGTCCCCGCCGCGGACCATCCTAACCCTTTCGGGCGGCAAGATCACCCGGTTTCCGGGGAGCGCGGCATTCCCATGCGTGCCCCGCGCCGCCCGGAAACGGGCACCGGCGGCCAGGATTTGGTATGCTATAGAGGGAAGGGGGAAGGGTATTGCCCACGCCTCTGATCACTTGGAACCGTGGTTCCATGAGAAAAGGGAGATCGCC
Source organism: Candidatus Hydrogenedentota bacterium (assembly GCA_012719295.1). Classification (GTDB taxonomy): domain Bacteria; phylum Hydrogenedentota; class Hydrogenedentia; order Hydrogenedentales; family SLHB01; genus UBA2224. The sequence goes on from JAAYAQ010000135.1 coordinate 2,066, forward strand.
ATGACCCTCGAAGAACGTGTAGCTGCGCTGGAGGCCCAACTCGCCAGCCCCGCACCGAGAGAGATCGTCGCATCGAGACTCATTCTCACCGACGAGAACGGCAAGGCGCGCGCACACATGTACGTGTCCAAATCCAAAGAGGGGCCGGCGCTGTGTCTCATCGACGAAAACAGCAAGACCCGGTGCCAGCTTTTCGTGTCGCGCAGCGGGCCCTCGCTCTGCCTGGGCGACGAAAACAGCAAGCTGCGCGCCGTGCTTAACGTGACCCGGAGCGGACCCATGCTCTCCCTGAACGACGAGAACGGCAAAAGCCGCATCCAGATTGTCGTGGGCGACGAAGGCCCCCTGGTGCGAACCCTGGACGCCGCGGGCACCCTCCGCGGGCAATTTGTGCTTACCCCCGACGGCCCCGCGGTGCAACTCAACGACGAGACCGGCCTGACCCGTTCCGAACTGAGCGCCTACCGGGAAGGGCCCGCCCTGGGCCTGGGCGACGAGCACGGCGGTCTCCGCGCCCAGCTGGTCGTGACGGAGGACGGTCCCGCCGTGCGCCTGGGCGACGAACACGGCGATCTGATCTGGTCCGCCCCCTGACGGCATTCCATTCCCCGGGACCGTAGCGCGCCGCCCCGGCAATCTCCCGGCGCGCGTCTTTGACAGCGGCCTTCCTTCGACGCCTGCCGCATTCGCTGAGGAATAGACTGCGCCCGCGCCAGCGGAGCCGGGGCCTGCCTGCCGGTCAGGGGTGTTGGATTCGGAGGTCAACTGGCGGAACAGGGCGATCTCGGCGGGGTCGCACGGGGCGCCGGCGAATCCCCGCGTTTCAGGCATATCTTTGCAGGCCGCCGCGGGTCACGTTGACCCGGTTCTCACGATGCTGGGAATGGCCGGCGTGGTGCTGTACGTAGATGAAGCGCGCGAATACAGAGACATCGAGCAGATCGCCGAATTCCACCCGTGCGTGCCCTGGTTGCACCCCGTGTCTGGCGTGCTTCGTGTGTGGTTTGCGTTGTCGCTCATGGGACAGATCATCGGCCGCAAACCGATGGATTGGCGCGGCCGCCGCGGGTTCGGCGCGACCGGCGATGCCCCGGCCCGGCCTGACGCGTAATGACCTCCCGCGCCCTCTCGTCCCGGCGACAGGACGGCAGAGAGAAGTCCGCGGCAGTCATCACGGCAACGCCTATCCGCGCCCGTCAAATAGGTGTTTGATGCCGCTCTTCGGCGCATCCAAGGCCCGTTCTTTCCTCGGACTACTCGGTCTCCATGAGGTCGAGGAAATCGCGGGTGTCGGCACGGACCTCCGCCAGCTGTTTCAGCAGGCCGTCGGCCTGGGGGGAGGTCATGCTGAGGAATTCCAGCAGGTGGCCGTCAATGACCGGGGTTTCCCAGTCCCCGGCGTCGCCGAACCCGGCCTGTCGCGCCAGGGTCTCGGCAAGCTGGACCACGGCGATCTCCACGGCGTGTCTTCTCTTGGGCGTGGGCGGACGGTGGGCGTTGCCGATGACCTCGACGATCAGGCTGGGAAACCGCCACTTCGCGGCGAGCCAGCGGCCCACTTCGGCGTGATTCACGCCCAGACGCTCTTTTTCGCATTCGCGCAGCGGGATCTTCCGGTCGGCGGACTGGCGCACCACGGTGCGGTACTCGTCGCGCAGCGCCAGCGCCAGCAGGTATTTTCCCATATCGTGCAGCAGGCCCGCCGTGAAACACCCTTCGGGCGAATGCACCTTGACCTGGCCATGGCACAGGAGCTGAGCCGCCTTGGCGGTACCGAAGGCGTGCATCCAGAAGTCCTGCGGATCCAGCGCGAACTGGCGCTGGCTCGAGAAGGTTTTGAACACCGAGGTGGCCAGGGCGAGCTGGCACACCGCGTCGAATCCCAGCACCACCACCGCCCGGCGAATGGAATCCACCCGGTGACGCAGCCCGTAATACGCCGAATTCGCGAGACGCAGCACCCGTGCCGAGATCACGTGGTCTGTTTCGAGCAGGGCCGTCACATCGTCCGCCGAAGAACGCTCGTCTTCGACGGCCTCGAGCAGTTTGCTTACGATCTGCGGCAGGGTCGGCAGGTCGTGAAGCTCGATGAGTTTCGCGAAGACGCGATGGCTGTGCATTCAGTGAGCCTCCGTCCCCGCGCTCGCATCCGGGTAGGCGCGATACATGCCCAGTAATGCGCCCATACAGCACCTATCCGAATCTATCTCACGAACCCATTCTAGCAAATTCCACCCCCGCATGGCCGGAAAAGTCTGGAAAACACCCCTATACTCATCAGGAATAGCATGAATTACTCTTGACGGTGGCTTTCCGCAGGTTCGGATGCGCCCCGGTTCGTCAATAATTATACCCAAAGGATGTCAGGAAAAGCGAATGAGCTATATTAAATACTTGTTATGTAAGAATTTAACGTGGTCTCCGGGCCGCTGTTTCAGCGGAATTTTCCCCTCTGGGTTTTTTGCCGCTTACTCCCCGCTGCCCGCGCGGAAATAGCCCTCGATCGCTCCGGCAAGGGCCTCGGCGAGGGTACGGCGGGTTTCGGGCTGCAGGAGGAGGTGTTCCGCGCGCGCATCTTCGATGGATTGCGGCTGCACCCAGACCGCCGGGCAGGCCGTCTGTTGGAGGGTGTAGGTGACCGACGTCGTGACAGGCAACCCGCCCAGGGCGTCTGCGACGGTCTGCGCCAGGCGCTCGCCGCCCGTGCTTCCGGGGTAATGCGCGGCGAACTGCACGTTCTTTCCGGTGAGCAGACCGCGCTGGTCGACCATCCTGGCCGTGGCCGAATCCGTTCCGAACGCCACCACCACGTGGACCCCGGCGCCCGCCGCATCCGACAGGCGGACGCGTTCGAGGGCAGGCGGGTCGTTGTCGTCCTCGCGGGCGAGGACAACGTGAGCGCCACGGTCGCGCAGGCGGTTGGCCACACGGCGCACAACGTCGAGCGCGGCGTCGCTGGCGCGCATCCCGGTGGGGCCGGTCGCCCCGGCGTTGCTGCCGCCGCAGGCCGCGTCCAGCATGACGGTTTTTCCATGCAGCGTGCCTCCGGCGGTCGGGATGAGCCCCACCACGGCGTGCCCGCCGTTCAGCGCGACGGTGATGTCGTCAAAACCGTTCCTGCGTACCGAGAGATTACGGGTTTGGGCAGGGATGGGAAGCCATCCCTCGCTGTTGCTCGTGCCGAGGATCTGCCCTTCCGAGAAGGCCGTGACGCCGGCCACGGGCTGGCTGGTCTGGACGTCGTGCAAGCGCACCGTGCGGTACGTTTCGTTGCCGAACCGGGGCGTGACCCGCTCCGCGATCTCTCCCGCCCGGATGGTCAACTGCGCGGGCAGCGTGTCTTCGAGAAAGTAGCAGCGCGCCGTGCCGGAGACCGTGGGGACCGTGAGGAGGTTCCCGTTTACGGTGACGGGGGTGCCGTCGGCCACCGGCAGGCCGAACCGGTCGGTGACGTAGACTTCAAACAGGTATTCGATGCCGCTGGCGCGAACGGGGGCTTCAGGATACTGGTGGACCGTGATGAAGGCCGGCGCGCGCGAAACCGTAACCGTGGTCTCGCTGGAGAGCGAAGCGCCCTTCGCGTTCCGGGCGAAGAACGCGATGTTCCGCGCCCCGTTGTCGAGGATCCTGCCGAGATACCAGGTGACTGTGTTCCCGTTCTCGACGGGGATGCCGTCCACGAGGTGTCCGTCCACGCGCAGTTCAAAGGTATCGCGGTCGAGGGGCAGCCCGCCGCCCAGCGTATACACCAGGGCCTGGGTGCGGCCGCCGGCGTATTCAACGAGATTGTGCGAGAGCACGGCCGGAGGATCGAGGGCGAAATAGGCGGCCAGCCCCGAGGCCAGCCCCGCCGCCTCTTTTTCCACGCCATAGCGCGTGGCCATGAACGCCGCGTTGCGCGCCTGGGTCATGTACGAGGTCTCCATGAGCACGGCAGGCACGCGGGCCTCGCGCAAGACCTTGTAGTTGCCGGGAAGCAGCCGTTTCGGATCGGGATCCTGGCGTACGCGCAGTGCCATCTCGCGCATCATGCACTGGGCGAGATCGAGGCTGGGACCGGCGTCGCCGAGCTTGTAGTACACCTCCAGATCGTTCTTGTCGGACCCCTCGACAATGTGGGCGTTGTGGTGGATGCTGATGAAGGCCTCGGCGTTCATGCGGCTGGCCAGTTCGGGACGCGAGGAAAGGTCCTGCGACAGCCGGTTGGCGTCGAGCGCCGTGTCGGACTCGCGCGTCAACACCACCTCCGCCCCGGCGGCGCGGAGCAGCTCGCGCAAGGCCAGCGCCACATGCAGGTTGACATCGCTTTCCCGCAGCCGGTTGGACGGCGCCACCGCGCCCGGCCAGCGCCCGCCGTGGCCCGGGTCGATGCAGATGCGGCGGCCCGCCAGCGACGACATGTCGGGCGGGGGCACGTCCTCCAGCCGGAACGGCGGCGCGGCATCCGTGATCGGAACCGCGGGCGGGGTGGGGATTTCGGGTTCCGGCGGGGTGGTCTGGCAGCCGATGACGATCGCAAACAGGACAGGGATAACGAGGCGTTTCATAGACCTTCCTTCTCGAGCGTCCCGCGCACGCCGGCGCAGGGCGTATCCGGACCGGTGGAAGAAGAACCACACGGTGTTGTGGCGCGCGACGGCTGCGCGCCGCCCCCCTGCGTGCACAGTCCGCCGCCAGAACGTCCGATTACGCTACCCGAACCCCGCGTCCCATGCAAGCGGCGCGCGACGAACGCGCCATCAGCGCCTATCAAGGCCGTCGTAGATGGCAAGCAGTTCCCGGTGGGCAAGAAAGGCGAGGGCGGGGCGCCCGGCGCGCGTGAAAAACCTGGTCTCGAGCACGTCGGACCGGGCCGCGGGTTCGCCTTCCCACTCGTCGATGACGTATCCCATGACCACCACGGCGCCGCTGAGCCGGCTGGGCTGGGTGCTGGCGCCGATGAGCCGGGGGCGGGCGCCGCGGATGCCGGTCTCTTCCTCGAGCTCGCGCAGGGCGGCCTCCTCCGTGGTCTCGCCAAGCTCGACAAAGCCCCCCGGCAGCGCCCATTCGCCGACGCACGGTTCAACGGCCCGACGCGCCAGGAGCAGCGCGTCGCCGTGCGCGACCAGGCAGCACGCGGCCGGCACCGGGTTGTTGTAGAAAAAGCGGCGGCAGGCGGCGCAGTGAGGCCGCGGCCGTTCGCCGTCGTCGGCCAAGGTCAGCGCGGCGCCGCAGGTGGGGCAGAAATTCCATTCGATGGGCCGGATGTCAGAGCTCATGGCGCCACTGTAGCAACCCCTCGCGGCTTTGTCTATGCGCGCGGCAGGGCCCAACGCAACCGGGGCGGCCGCGTGCGCGACCGCCCCGGGGACCCTGCCGGATAAAGCCTCAGCCGTTGAGCTGGCGGATCTTCGCGAGGATGTCGTCGGGCGCCAGGCCCTGGAACGGCACCTGCTCGGCAATCCCGCCGCGCCCGGCGCGCACCGCGCCGAGATGGGCGTATTTCGGGGTGAGACCGCGTTCGAGCAGCCAGGTGCCGTAGCGCGCGCCGAGGCCGGTCTTGAAGTTCTGGCCTTCCACGACCAGCACAAACGGGGCCCGGCCCACTTTTTCGAGCATGGACTCGTCGACGACGTTCAGCGTGGCCTTGTTGATCAGGCCCACGTCGATGCCGTTCTCGCGCGCGCGTTCCACGGCATCGAGGGCGCGGTATAGCAATTCCCCGTAGGCCACCACGTAGCCCGCGCGGCCTTCGCGGATGACGTCATCCTTGCCGCGCTCGAAGGTGTAGCCGTCGCCGAAGAACGGCGAGCCGTCTTCTTTGAGGATGTAGGGCAGCTTCGAACGGTTGGAGAAGATGAAGCGGATGCCCGGGTCGTTGAAGATGGTCTCGAGCGCCTTGCGGAACTGGTGGCCGTCGGCGGGGAAGTACAGGCGGGTGGTGTCGCCCTCGGGCAGGGCGCTGTCGGCCAGGAAATTGTTGATGCCGAAGTGGCAGGTGTTGTCGGCGATCTCGTCCACGCCCGCGTGCGAGAAATGGCACAGGAGGTTGGCGTTGTTGAGCCGCGCCATGGTGACTTCCGAAATCACCATCTCGAGAAACGCCGAAAACGTCGCGAAGATCCCCTGTTTGCCCGCGTCAAAACCGAAACCGGCCGCGGCCGACACGTTGCCGCGCTCCATGACGCCGCCCGGCACGAACACTTCGGGGAAGTTCTTGTGAATGTGGTCCAGGCCGCACGAACCTTCGAGGTCGGAATCGACCACCAGGACCTTTTGCTGGCGTTCCTCGGGCGTCATGCGGGCCAGTATGTCGCAGACGATCTTGCCGAACTCGCTGCGGTTGCCCACCGATTCGGAGGAACTGCCCTTGAAACTCACCGAGACCTTGGGTTTCTGGATGTTGTTCAGGAACGCGACGGCTTCCGTGTGACCGCGTGCTTCGAGATACTGGATCGCGGCGTCGCCCTTGATCACGTCGTGGCCTTTCGGCGACCCTTCGATGGCGGGGATGCCGGGCGCCATCACGCGGCGGTTGACCAGCGCCACGGGCCCGTCGGTCAGCATGGCTTTCCGGAAGCGCTTGTACAGGGCCGCGAGGTCTTCGCCGTCGCCCACGTCGACGGTGAGGCCGTGGCCTTTGAGGGTTTTCGCGAGGTCGTAGCCGGGCAGGTACTGCTGCGGGTGGCCGGAGATGGTCACGTTATTGTCGTCGAGCAGCAGTTTGACGTTGAGCCCGCGCGCCACGGCAAACCGGGCGGCCTCGGCGTCGTTGCCTTCCTGCTGCGACCCGTCGCTGCCGTAGAGGAGCACGGCCTGGCCGGGATGGGCCTTGGCCACGCCGTTGACAAACGGCCACATGTGGCCGAGCCGGCCCGAAGCGAATTTCACGCCCAGTTCCGGGTCGCGTTCGGGATGCCCGTACAGGCCCTCGTTGTATTCCCGGTAGCAGAAGAGCTTCTCAAACGGCATCTCGCCGTTGAAGGCGCTCATGGCGTATTGAATCGCCACGCGGTGCCCGGCTTCGTCAAACAGCACCGGATACACCTGCTTCGAGCCCCGGATGAAGGCGTCGCCAATCAAGACCTCGGGCACGATGCTGTACGCGCCGCCGGTATGGCCCGCGTAACCTTTGATCCCCGCGATGGCCGTGAAAAACACGATGGTGTCACGCACGATCGCCACGTTGGTTTCGAGTTGCTCTTTGCGTTTCGCGGTCAGCCCCGCCTTCGCCGGATCGAGGCTCAGCGGCTTGTACTTGCTCACATCAATCGGAAAACTCATGGTGTTCACTCCCTGTGCCGTTCTCTTGTCGCACCGACAGACCTCGCCATGCTGGATGCAATCTTGAAATGCCCTTCGATCCGTCCCCCCGCGCGGCGCAAGCGCCTTCCCCCGTCCCCGGGGCGCGCAACGGACCAAAACGTCGCCGGAGTATAGCATTTTCGCGAAGGGGATTTCCCGCTGGCCCTTCCGGAACACAGACAGACACGGACTGACTTAGCGCAGTGTAGCCGCAATCAAAGCACAAACCTGAGAATCCACCCCCGCAATCCTGGGCGAGGGATGCGGGGCTTGTTCAACCCCTTTCGGGGCTTGTTCTTTTTGGGGTGCGCATGATCCCCGGGCCGTGCGCAGGGCAGATTGGACCCCGGTCCGGGG
>JAAYAQ010000579.1 GCA_012719295.1 Candidatus Hydrogenedentota bacterium
GTTCGCGCAGGCGTTTCGACACCGTGAGCCTCGGCTGTTCCATGGCGCGGATGGTACCATCGGGCGCGGCGTGGGGCAACGGCTGGCTGCGGGAAAACAGCACCCGACGCCGCCAGGCCCCGCGCGTTGATTGCCCGCTGTGCGCGTGCTATTGTCGAGTTCTGGCGCCGGTGTACGGGTTCAAGGAGAAACAGTGCATGTCCCGCTATCTTTCTGTCATGGTCTGTGCCTCGTGTCTGGCTGCCGCATTCGCCTGGGCCGCGGAGTCCAATACGACGGATTACACGTGTTTCCAGACGGCCGCGCCCTATGCGCCCGAACTCGATATCGGGTCCGATGTCGCCGTGGTCTATGGCGTGGACGAGACCTTTGCCGGGCGCGTGGCGGGGTGGCGCGAACATGGCTATACGGCCGCCATGATGACCGGCATCTCCTGGGGCGGGTACGGCGACTATTACTTCGTCGACGGCCAGCTCAAACGCGACGAGATCCAGACGGTGAAAAACGGCGATCTGCTCATGCACGGCGACAGCACGACCGTCGGCTACAACGTGCCGTCGCCCGCGTATGTCGAGTACATCAAGAAGCGGATGGACCCCGCGGTCGACGCCGGGGTGTCGGCCATCTATCTCGAAGAACCGGAGTTCTGGGCGCGGGCCGGGTGGAGCGAAGCCTTCAAGAAGGAGTGGCAACGGTTCTATGGCGAGCCCTGGCAGGCGCCGGATTCGTCCCCCGACGCCCAGTACCGCGCAAGCAAGCTCAAATACGAGCTCTATTTCAATGCCCTCAGAGACGTGTGCGCCCACATCAAGGCTAGGGCCCGCGAGAAAGGCATTTCCATCGAATGCCACGTCCCCACGCACAGTCTCATCAGTTACGCGCACTGGGCCATCGTGAGTCCCGAATCCCACCTCAGCGACCTGCCCGATTTTGACGGCTACATCGCCCAGGTATGGACCGGCACCGCCCGTACCCCGAACATATACCAGGGCGTTGCCAAGGAACGCACCTTCGAGACCGCCTTCTTCGAGTATGGACAGATGTGGGCCATGGTGCGCCCAACCGGCCGGAAAGTCTGGTTTCTGGCCGACCCCGTCGAAGACAATCCCAACCGGAGCTGGAACGACTACCGGGCCAACTACGAACGCACCATCGTGGCCTCGCTCATGTGGCCCGGGGTCTTCCGTTACGAGGTCATGCCCTGGCCCGACCGCATCTTCCGGGGAAAGTACCCGAAAGTCGACCTGGACACCCAGTCCGGCGACCGGCAGGGGATTCCAATCGACTACGCGACCGAAATCCTCACCGTCATCAATGCACTCAACGACATGCGCCAGGAGGATGTCGCGTTCACATGCGGTTCCCGGGGCATTGGCATCCTCGTCTCCGACACCATGATGTTCCAGCGGGCCGCGCCCCAGCCCAGCGACTCCGCCATGGGGTTCTTCTACGGTCTCGCGCTGCCCCTGCTCAAAGCCGGCGTGCCCCTCGAAGTCGTCCAGCTCGAGAACGTCGTTCAGGACGGCGCCCTCGACGACTGCCGGGTTCTCCTGCTCACCTACGAAGGACAGAAACCGTTGAAGGCCGAGTACCATGAGGCCATCAACCGGTGGGTCAGGGCCGGCGGCGTGCTGATCTGCGTGGGCGACGGCGCCGACCCCTACCACGGGGTGCGCGAATGGTGGAACCGGCAGGGGGAGACCGATCACACGCCGTACAGCCACCTGGTTGAGCTCCTCGGCGTCCGGGCCGGCGTGCCCGATCCGCAACCCGCCGGCAAGGGGTTTGTCTTTCTGGCCGGCGAGCACCCCGCGCAATTGCAGCACGACCCCGCCGGGCCGGAGCGCGTCCGCCAATGGGTCCGCACCGCGCTCGAACTCACCGGTTCGACGCTCGACCTCCAACACTACCTCATGCTGCGCCGGGGACCGTACGTCCTGGGGGCCGTGTTCGACGAGTCCATCTCGCGCGACCCCGTGCAGCTCGACGGGGCGTTCGTCAGCCTCTTCGATCCGTCCCTGGCCGTCCAGCGGCACGTGACCCTGCATCCCGGCGATGTGGCGTTGCTCTACGACCTCAACTGGGCCCGGGAACACGCGCCGTTGCCCGCGGTCGCGGCCGCTTCCACGCGCATCCGGGGCGAGGTCCGCGAAGACGGGGCCCTCTCGTTTCTAACCCGGGGCCCCGTGGGAACCGTGGCCAACGTACAGCTTCTGGTCGCGAACGCGCCGGACACGATCGAACTGACGCCGCCCGTGCCGTTTGAACAGCGCTACCATGCGGGCGACGGCGCCCTCTTCCTGACGTTTGAAAACGCCGCGGCGGACATTGCGGTGCGGATGGAGTTCCCGTGACCGGCACGAAACGAAATGGGCCCGGCGGCTGTACAATAAGCGTTTGGTTTGCTAGACTTGCCCCGCTTATGCCCGTTTCAGAATTGGGGAGCGTTTGGGAATGCTGGAATCAAAATTCATAGGCCGCATTGCGCAGGAAGTCGCGCTGAAGCACGAACAGGTGCAGCGCACCATCGAGTTGTTCGACTCGGGAGCCACCATCCCCTTCGTGGCCCGTTACCGCAAGGACGTCACCGGCAATCTCGACGAAACCCAGCTCGAAGCGGTGCACGAACGCGCCCAGTACTTCGCCGCCCTGGCCCAGCGCCGCGACAGCATTCTCGACACCATCGAGAAGCAGGGCAAGCTCACTGGCGAACTGCGCGCCGAAATCGACGCCTGCTTTGACCGGACGCGTCTCGAAGACCTCTACCTGCCCTTCAAACCAGCGCGCCGGACCAAGGCCACCGTCGCCCGCGAAAAGGGGCTCGAGCCTCTCGCCGATTTCCTGATGACCCAGCTCCTTATCGAGGGGCCCATCGAATTCTTCGCCGAAAAATACGTCAACCCCGAAAAGGCCGTGAGCTCGCCCGAAGAGGCCCTGGAGGGCGCCGGGTACATCGTCGCGGAACGCATCAGCACCGATGCCGACGTGCGCGCCCTCGTGCGCGCGAGAATGCTCGACGAGGGCATCATCAAAGCCCATCCCACCAAGAACGCGGAAGGCAAGAAGACCAAGTTTGAAACCTACTACAACTTCTCCGAGCCAATCGGCAAAATCCCCTCGCACCGCCTGCTGGCGGTCCTCCGCGGCCTGAAGGAAGGCGTGCTCCGCATGGAACTCGTCATCGACGACGAGATCATGATGCGCGATATCCTCGCCCATTACCTCAAGGAACCCGGTTCGCCCTTCGAAAAGTACCTCAAGGAAATCGTCCGCGACGCCTACAACCGGCTGCTCCGGCCCTCGCTCGAGAATGAGGTGCTCGGAATCGCGCGCGAACGCGCCGAAACCGACGCCATCCGAGTGTTCCGCGAAAACGCCGAGAACCTCCTGCTCCTGGCCCCGGCCGGCCAAATCTCCGTGATCGGGGTCGACCCGGGTCTCCGTACGGGATGCAAGCTCGCCGTGGTCGATCAGACCGGCAACCTCGTCGAACACGCAACCGTTTTCCCGACGCCGCCGCAAAACGACATCGAGGGCGCCGAGAA
>JAAYAQ010000580.1 GCA_012719295.1 Candidatus Hydrogenedentota bacterium
ACGATCCAGCGCTACAAGGGCCTCGGTGAGATGAACCCCGACCAGCTCATGGATACCACCATGAATCCCGACAGCCGGACCGTCCTTCGGGTCGAGGCCGAGGATGAAGCCGCCGCCGACGACATGTTTGTCACGTTGATGGGGGATCTGGTCGAGCCGCGCAAGGCGTTCATCGAGAAATACGCGGCGGAAGTCCGCAACGTGGATACGTGATCATCCGCGGTCGGCACCGCCCATCGCCGGTCGCGGCCGGCCGGGGGGAGTCTGAAGTTCCTGGCCGATAGTTGAGGAAAACGATGTATACACGCAACGAAAAAATTGTCCCGATCGCGATCGAAAACGAAATGAAGAACTCGTTCATGGACTATTCCATGAGCGTCATCGTGAGCCGCGCCCTGCCGGATGTGCGCGACGGTTTGAAGCCGGTGCACCGCCGCATTCTGTACACCATGCACGAGCTGGGCCTGGTGCACAACCGGGGGTTCCGGAAGTGCGCCGCGGTAGTCGGCGACACGATGGGGAAATACCATCCCCATGGCGACTCCGCCATCTACGATACCCTCGTGCGTCTCGCGCAACCCTGGAACATGCGTTACCCGCTGGTCCAGGGACAAGGCAACTTCGGTTCCGTCGACGGCGACAGCCCGGCGGCCATGCGGTACACCGAGGCGCGCATGGCGGCCATTACCGCCGAAATGCTGGGGGACATCGAGAAACAGACCGTCGACATGACGGCCAACTACGACGGACGCCTCCAGGAGCCGATGGTCCTGCCCTCGGCGATACCGAACCTGCTGGTGAACGGCTCCTACGGCATCGCGGTGGGCATGGCCACGAGCTGCCCGCCCCACAATCTCACCGAGGTATGCGACGCGGTGGTGCATCTCATCGACCATCCCGAGGCCACCACCAGAGACCTGCTCAAGTTCGTGAAAGGGCCGGATTTCCCCACCGGCGGCATCATCTGCGGCCGCGCGGGCATCGAAAACGCCTATCGCACCGGCCACGGCCAGGTGCGCGTCCGGGCCCGCGTCAGCGTCGAGACCAACGAGAAGACCGCGAAGGAAAGCCTCATCGTCACGGAGATTCCCTACCAGGTCAATAAGGCGCGTCTCATTGAGAACATCGCCGACCTCGTGCGCAGCAAGAAGGTCGAAGGCATCTCCGATCTGCGGGACGAGTCCGACAAGGACGGCATGCGCGTGGTGATTGAGATCCGGAAGGGCGACGAGCCGCAGGTGATTCTCAATCAGCTGTTCAAGTTCACCCAGCTCCAGGAGACCGCCAGCATCCATTTGTTGGCGCTGGTCAACAATTCCCCGCGCGTGCTTTCCCTGCGCGAGCTGGTGCATTACTACATCGAGCACCGCGCCGAAATCGTCGAGAGGCGCACGCGGTTTGACCTGACCGAGGCCGAAAAACGCGCCCACATTCTCGAAGGCCTTCTGAAGGCCATCGACCACATCGACGAGGTCATTGCGATCATCCGGGCTTCGGCCGACGCCGAAAGCGCGAGCCGGGCCCTGATTGAGCGGTTCGAGTTCAGCGAAGTCCAGGCAAACGCCATCCTCGCCATGCGCCTGCGCCGTCTCACGGGCCTCGAACGCGA
>JAAYAQ010000019.1 GCA_012719295.1 Candidatus Hydrogenedentota bacterium
GGCCAATGCGTTGGCCGCCGGTGGCGATGACCACGCAATCCTGCCGGCCGGCCGGGCCGTGGAGGGCGAGGGACAGGGTCCCGTTCGCGGGGTCCCACTGTTCGGAGAGGCGTTTTCCGCCCCACTGGTGATATATCGCGTTCACAGGCACTGGGCGGACATAGAACAACCGCGTCTGGTTCGGGAGCAGCGCAATCTCCCTGAGATGCGCGAGGACCGCCCGGCCCCGCGCGACCGCCGCGGTTCGTGTGTGCACGTCATACAGCGCGAGAGGCCGGTCTTCCTCGAATGGCGGCAACGGCAACCCGGTGAACGCCACGGCCGTTGTGGCCGGTGCGTTGTTGGGGTTTGCGACGACGACGAGGGCATCATCCCACGTGCGGTTGTGATACAGGGTGGCGCAGGCGCCGGGCGCGGTAGCGGCAAACGAGTCACGAGACGTTGGAAACAAGTGCAGGCCGGATTCGTACAGGCCGAAATAATGCTGGGCGGCGTTGAAGGTCTCGACAAAGAGGACCTCGTCGGGACTCACGCCGGATGCATAGGGGAACTTGTCCGGCCAGAGCCGCCAGTCGAGGTAGCTGTATTGCCCGCCGCCCGTGAGCAGGTCGTAGGCGTAGGCGAGCTCCGCGCCGCAGCGCGTCGCCTCACTATCGCCCGCCCAGAGGCAGCCCTGAGCCGGTTGATTGTGGTACGACCCATACTGCGCCCAATACGACTCGACCGACGGAAAAGTATAGCCCTCGCCGAAGAGGTGGCAATCGAACGCGGATATGGCGGGCAGAATAAACCCGTGACTCGAGTGGTCGATCAGCACGGCATGGGGAACTTTGGCCAGCAGGGCCTGGCGGCGGCGCCAGTTCACCTCGTGCAGCTCAATCAGACAATCGTACACCGGTTCCGGATGGCCGTGTTCCTTCCAGAGGGAGCAGTTCGCGTAGGGCAGGTTATCGTCGATATACATGCCGTCGATGGGGTAATGCTCGAGCATGTCGGCGATAGTGGCCATACGGTACTCGGCGAGCCCGTTGGGCGAGGCGAGGCAGGTGGCCATGAGATCGCAATAGGGGTCCATGGGGGCGGCATAACGCCCGCCGTAATTGAAACCCTGCCAGAGCGGCCATTCCCCCGCGGCGATGCGTTCCTGCACGCCCGGCGCGTTGGCGTACATAAGGTCCGCGTTGGCTGTCCAGATAAACAGCATGCCGGTGTCGTGCACGGTTTTCAGCACGCGGTCGAATTCCCCCGCGGGCGGCCGCGGCTCGCCCGGCGTACCCAGGCGGTGCATCTGGAACAGCGTGAATCCCAGCCGGGCGGCCGTGCGGATTTCGTCATCGGTGGGGTAGGGGTGTTTGCCGTCGCCAATCCAGATGAACATGCGCAGGTCGCGCCAGCGGGGATGGGGCAGGCGGTTCGGAGCGACTGCCAGGCCGGTGCGGAACGTGAACGACTCGCCGGCCGGCACCACGAAAGGTTCACCGTCCGGTTCGGCGCGTACGATGTGCTGCGTCAGCCCCACCGAGGCGTTGCCGCTGCCGGATTCGGTTACGGTCAGCGACGCGAGCGGAGCGTCGGCGGGTTGCCGGTACGTGCCCCCCCGATCCGTGAAGATGGCCAGGGCGGCTTCGTGGCTGAACACCTCGAGGCATGAGGTGAGCGTCGCGAGCCCGACGGTTTGCCCGCCTTCGGGCAGGGCCCCCTGGAACGAGTCGATCCCTTCCGAATCCCGGCGTTTGTGGAGGTAGTGGCTGAACTGCCCCTCCGCGCTGACCTCGAAACGGATGCCCTCGGTGAGCGCAAAATCCGCGGCGGGGCTCACCGTCATCGCGCACACCACGACGCCGTCGTTGTAGAACGTCGTCTCGAGCGTGTAGGGCGCCCTCTCGCGCAGGGCGCCCCGCGTGTTCAGGATGACCTGGTTTCTCCCCTGGGTAACGACATCCGTCGTGCCGCCGGTGCATTCCGACAAGGGCGTGCGATCGAACCACACGTCAGCGGGTCGCCGGAGCCGAACCAATCCGTCCTCTTTGGTTTCCAGTCCCGTGATCGTGCCCGAGGCTCGATCGACGGTGTAGCGGTATGTCGGGCCTTCGACGACAATGGCCGTGTCGCTCACGGTACAGCTCAAATCCTCGGAGGGCAACGGTTCACGCAAGACCTCCGTGATCGTCTTGCTGACCGGCGAGGCGCCGAGGTTCAGGGCGGCAACGCCGCAGACCACCATGCCAAGCCACACTGATTTCGGCATCATGCGAGATCTCCCCCGGTCGGCCCGGCTTCACGGCGCGCGGTATTACGAGGCCGGCGCCGAAAACGTCATCTGGGTCTTTTCACCGCTGCCGGACTCCCCGTTCGACACGAGCCATGTCCGGGGCGCGCGCTGCATGATGTCGACCGGTTGCGCCACGCGGCGTTTGATGCCGGCGATCTGAGACGCCAGGTCGCGGTGCGGGGCGCCCACCAGTTCGATGGGACCGCCGAAAAACGCCATGACGGTGCACACCTCGTCGCTCAGTTTGCGCACGCCCGACACATCGAACCGCACGGGCCCGGCGGCGATCCGGTATTCCCAGAGCCGGCTCGTGCATCCCGACGCCTCGAGCCAGTCGTCCAGGCCGTCCTTGATCGTCGTTGCGGAGGACGGAAACACGGGGAGCTTGCCCGCGGCCTCGGCCATGACTTCGTGGGCGAGGGCGTCGGCCTGGGTGCGGGTCATGTTGAAGGCACGCAGCACTTCGTCGGGAAGGGCCGATTTCTGGATCACGAAGAACTGGAATCCCCATCCGGCGACTTTGCGCATGTTGGCGACGGCCTGGGCCCGGCCGTCGGGATGCGACAGGTTGAGCCACATCTGACCCGCCATCGACGCGGCGAAGGCCTCGCCGCCTTCGGTGGTTGCGAGCGGATCAACCGTGATGCCCGGCGTCATCTCGGCCGCGGCGAGCGCGGCGGCCACGCTCTGCATCGATTTGGGATACCGCGGGCGCGCCCCTTCCAGCGCGCCCGGCCGCGATTCCCACGTGCCGGGCACCAGGGCGTGTTTCACCCCCGCGGCGGCCCATTTGCCGGCTTCCGCGTACAGGGCCTCCGCGCCCGCGTCGTCCTCGACGGTGCACCAGAACCGGGGGGCGTCCGCCAGCGCGGCGGGGCAGGGGAGTTTGCTGCGCATCCAGGTGAAATAGGTCTCAACGTCTTCCGGTTTGGGCACGGAAAAGGTGATGAACACCGGGTCGGCGGCCAGCGAGGCGCCGGGCTCGAGCCGGACGGGCGGGTCGTAGACCGAGGCGATCTCGCCCTGCCAGGTTCCTTCGAACGGTTCCAGGTTGATGCCGGACCGGGCGATGTTCAGCGGCACCACGCCCAGGGCGATGGTGCGGTCGTTCGCGGGATCGCGGAAAAATGCCAGCGACGATTTGGCCGTGCGGTCGAAGGCGGCGTACCCCGCCCGCATGTCCAGCCGGCGGATTGCGCTTTCCATTTTGCCGCTGACATTCTTCATGCAGCCCGGCCCGAATATCGCCGGGCTCATTTTCTTGATCTCCAGGGGCGTCTGACCGGCATTGGTGACTTCCATGCGCACCACCAGGAACGGGTATTCGTTCTGCACGGATACCCGGTGAAGCACCTTGAGGCCGTTGCGTTCCGGGAAATCCGAGCGGAAATCGCTGCATCCCCCCATGGGCGTGTCCGCGCGCTCGCGGTCCGCCGCGCCTTTGTCGAGATCGGCCAGAGGGATCACCGTGTCGTCGCCGAGCGTGATCGACGCGCGGGCCTTCTCGATGAATTCGCCGAGACCCTCAAACTGAATGGTCCATTCCGCGTTGTCGGTCGCGTAGAGGAACTGCGCCCGGTTTTCGTCAAACGAAAACACGTAATGGTCGCGAAGCGCCCACGGCAGCGCGGAGAAATCCTGTTTTTCCTCGCCGGCGGTTGCCGGCAGGGCGGTGAGAACAACGGCCATCACACAAAACGCCACCCGAATGGACATCGAACGCAGGATCATCATCGGCCCTCTCCAGAACGTTGCAGGCGCACGAGGTCTGCCGTGCGCGCGGTCTTACCCCGGTTTTCGAGGCGGGATTATACACGATACTCGCCCGGAACCGGACATGCGGGCCCCCGTGCAGGGTCCGGCATGCGGGCGAGACCCCTGCGCTGCACTTCGCCGGCATCATTCCCGCCGTGAGTGCGGGGCGGATCCTGTGCGATGGGCCTGTCCCCGCACGCGGGCGCGGTGGGATCTCTTTCGTGCGCGAACGGCCGGCTAGAGCGATTCGCCGATCGCCACCGTGACGGCCAGGGCCTCGCCGCCCCGCAACACGGCGATGTCCAGGACGGTCGCCGGCTGGCCCGTCAGGGCGCGGTGCGCGTAATCAAACGACTGCCCCGCCATGTCCATCCCGTTGACGGATACCAGCAGGTCGCCGGAGACCAGTCCCGCCCGCTGCGCAGGGGAGTCCTCCGCGACAAACAGGCTCCAGAGGTCTTCCACCTGTTCGGCGGGGGTGACGCCGGCGCTGTGCACCGGGGGGTCGTGCCACGGCACCGGCACGAGCGGCCGCAGGTGAAGCGTTCCCGCGGCGCGGTCGAGCGCCAGGGCGAACCGCGTGTAAAACCGCATGCCGAGCCGGGGCGCGGCGTGTTCTTCCAGGACCTCGCAGAGGGGCGTCACAACCTCGAGCGGCCCGACCGTGCACTCCGGCAGGCGGATTTGGGTGGCGCCCCGGACTCCGTCTCCATCCGCCACCCGCAGCCGGGGCGTATGCTCCGTGAACAGGCCCCACTGCTCCAGGAGGTCCCGCGGCAGCGCGAGCGTTCCGCTGAATGCCGTATCGAGTTCGGCCTCGACGGCATGCGCACCGTTTAGCGTGACGGGCACGCGCATGACGCCGCCGGGTCCCGTGGTCATGGGCACGGCAATCCATTCAGGGCCCATCTCGAGCGGGTACCGGGCGATGCGGCCGCCCTCGCAATCAAGGAGGAAGCGTTCCGGAAGTCCCGGCAGCCCGAGAATGCCCGCGACGCGCAGTCCATAGACCGATTCCATGGGGGCCAGGCCGGCCGCGTAGGCGCCGCACCCGATCGCGGGCCGTCCCGCGACCTCGAGGGCCTGGACCCGCACCCGCTGCGCGGTAAACCCGCCGATCTGCTCCGGCTCACCCACGCTGGGCAATCCGAGCGTGGCGGCGATGGGGGCGTCGAGCGCGACATAGGGCGCCGCGGTGTCGACGAGAAACGGATACGGGCCGACGCCGTCCAGCCAGACCGGCACGAAGGCCCGGCCGCGCACGATGGTGACCTCGTGCCCGGCGGACAAGGCGGCGGGCGTCTGGCCGGCGATGAACGCGGCCGCTGCCACCAGGGCGGTGATTCCGGAAACCATGGCATCCTCTCCGCGAGTATACCCGCCTTGACTTCCCCCTCGCCGCGGGGGCTGGGTTATTTCAGGCCGAGGACGTCCTGCATGTCGTACAGGCCGGGCGCGGCCGTCATGACGAACCGGGCCGCTACGAGGGCGCCGCGCGCGAAATTGTCGCGGTTGTGCGCCTTGTGCGTGAGTTCGATGCGCTCGCCCTGCCCGATGAAGCTGACCGTGTGTTCGCCGACGACGTCGCCGCCGCGCAGCGCGTGCATGCCGATCTGGTTGCGGGGCCGCGCGCCCACGAGGCCTTCGCGGCCGTGGGCGACGTCGCGGGCGTAATCGAGTCCGAGCGCCTGGGCGGCGCGTTCGGCCAGGCGCACTGCCGTGCCGCTGGGGCTGTCTTTCTTCTGGTTGTGGTGGGTTTCGCAGATCTCGACGTTGTAGTCGAGTCCGAGGATGGCGGCCACTTCACTCGTCAGTTTGAACAACAGGTTGACGCCCACGCTCATGTTGGGCGCGTATACGAGGGGGACGCGCGCGGCGCAGTCGTTCAGCAGGGCGACCTGGGCCTCGTTCAAGCCCGTTGTGCCTATCACGGACGGTTTGCCGGCGTCCGCGGCCAGCCGGGCGTTCGCGATGGATGCTTCCGCCACTGTGAAATCGATCAGGCAGTCCGATTTGGCAAGTTCCGCGGCGGGGTCGGCCGACACCATCACCCGCTGCGGCCGGCCCGATTCGGCGCCGGCAATAAGCTCGGTTCCGGCGAACGCCGCCACGTCAAACGCGCCGCCGGCCTCGATGTCGTCCGTGGCCGCGGCCAGTTCCAGGATGCGCCGGCCCATGCGGCCGCACGCGCCTGCCACGCAGATTTTCATGATGTGCCCTTTCCCGGGGACCCGGCCGTCAGATCGCGCCCACCTGACCCAGAATCCGTTCCAGTTTTTCGAACAGTACCGGCTGCATCGGCACCAGGGGAAGCCGCAGGACGTTGTTGATCTTGCCCATGCGGTGGAGTGCCGCTTTCACGGGCATGGGATTGGTTTCGAGAAACAGGCCCTTGACCAGCGGCAGGAGGTCGTAATGCAGCCGTTGCGCTTCGGCCACGTCGCCCTTGGCGAACGCGGCGCACATGGCCGCCACGTTCGCGGGCAGGATGTTCGCGGCCACGGAGATCACGCCGGTCGCGCCGACGCTCATCATCGGCAGGGTCAGGCTGTCATCGCCCGACAGCACCGTGATGTCGCTCAGGCTGCGGATTTCCGAGACCTGGTCCACGCTGCCGCAGGCTTCCTTCACCGCGACGATATTTTCCGCGGCGTTGTGGATGTCGGCGATGGTGGCGGGCAGCATCTTGGTGCCCGTGCGCCCCGGCACGTTGTAGAGCACGATGGGGAGGTCGACCTGCCGGGCGATGGTCGTGTAGTGGGCCATCTGGCCGGCCGGGGTGGGCTTGTTGTAATACGGCGTGATAAGCAGGGCGGCGTCCGCGCCCAGTTCCTTTGCCTTGCGGGTCAGCGACAGGGCTTCGCGCGTGCTGTTCGAGCCCGTGCCCGCGATCACGGGCACCCTGCCCGCCACGCGCTCGACGGTGTACTTGATGCACTGGATCTGCTCGTCGTGGGTCAAGGTCGCCGCTTCGCCCGTGCAGCCGCACGGGACCAGCCCGTCGGTCCCGCTCTCCAGATGCCAGTCGATGAGACGGCCGTAGGCTTCGAAATCGATGTCGAAATCTTCCTTGAACGGCGTCACAAGCGCTACGATTGAACCACGGAACATGTGGAGCCTCCTTCGTGAATCGTCACCCCTGCTGTGCCTGGATTGTCCGCGTCCCACGATGAAGGGAGGTCCAGGTTGACCGCCATTGTAAATCATTCCATACGGGAGACGCCACAGAAACGGCAGGCCGCGCACCAGGAGCCGTCCATTGCGTTCGCCAGAAGACAGGAATACAGGCGAGACGCCCGCGCTACAAGAAAGAAACATGATTGTCTGCCGTCCCTACGGGACTCGTGGTTTGATGGATATGAGGGCTCCCACCACTGAAGTGGTGGGCTATTTTCTTCCGTCCCTACGGGACTCAATTCGTACGCGAGGCCAATCTCGTTTTCTTTCGTCCCTGACGGGACTGAATCCGGGCGCTGTGTGAACCTCGGATTGAAACCCGGCGCTATGGTCTGCCGTCCCTACGGGACTGAATCCGGGCGCGCCGCTGCTCTCCGGGCTAACCTCCCAGCCATTCCAACTCGACACCTGCGGAGTCGTTCAAGAACCGGCACGTGTTCCAGGCACTGCCCCCGGCGCGGTTCCGCATCCCTGTCCTTGCAGTCCCGAAGGGGCGACCGACAATGGCTCTGGGCGGCGACACAGGCTGCATCCGCGGCGTTGACTGCGGCAACGTCGCGCGGGCAGAGCCGTCCACCGTGTCCACCGTGTCCACCAGAGACGAGACGCCCGCGCTGCAAAGCAAGCATGCCAAGGGGGCGCTCGCCACGCCGCCAAGGCGGACCATCCCGGGCAGGTCCCGGCGTGCGGCGTCACGCGGCCCGGAATCTTCCCGGGTGCGGGCGTCGTTATATTCTGGGAGTGGGTGGCCGTGGCGACAGGCGCCGGGCGCGTTTGGTATGCTGGCGTCCGGCATGCGGATGCCCACACGTGTTCAGGCTGCGGCCTTCCGCAAGGAGGATCCCGAGGTGAGAGCTGTTGTACGACTCCTGCCGGTGCTGCTGGTGTGCGCGGGATGCGCCCACGTGCCGGTCAACGAAAACCTCACGCTGTTTCAGGGCGACCCCATCGAGAATGTGCGGGGCGTGACATTCGACGGCGAGGCGTTCGAGGTGCCCGGCGCGGGCGCGATTGCCCGCGACGACGTCACGCTGCTGCTGTTCCAGCCCGCCGGGGCGGAAGACGGGGCGACGGCCGCGGCGGAGGGGGTGGCGGGCCTCACGAAGCTTGCGCAAGAGATGCTGCCGGAGGGCCAGGCGCTGGCGGAGCAGTTCCCGGGTACGGGCGGGGTGATTCTGGTCGATGATGGCCTGTTCGTGTACAACGACGACGGCACCCACCGGTACCGCTACCATTTCGCGGGGCTGGTGCTCAAGGAAGAGATGAAATCCTGGGCGCAGTTCGCGGCGGGGTTCACGGAAGGCCGGAGCCGGGTCCGGGTGCTGGAGGCGAAGTCGATCGCGCCCGACGGGACGGTCTATACCCTGCCGGCGGAGGCGTTGCGCGTGGGGAGCCCGTCGGAAGAGATGGAGTTTTTCAATCCCAGCCATAAGGTCGTAGGCGGGGTGATTCCGGGCGTCGAAATCGGCTCGATCATCGAGTACATCTATGAATACGATAACTACAACCCGGAAGACCCGCGCCTGTTCCTGCCGGGATACTATTTTCAGTCCACCGAGCCCGTGGCCCTGTCGCGGGTGACCGTCGAGATTCCGGACAGCCTGCCCTTCCGCCATTACACGCGGCATTTCCCCGACCCGGCGCTGTCCGAGCCGCAGGTGGAGCGCGAAGGCAAACGGGTGCGGTACGTTTGGGCGCTGCGCGACATGCCGCCGCTGGTGCCGGAACCCCAGATGCCGCCGCAGCCCGATCTCACGCCGCGCATGGAGGCGTCGATCTTCTCCTCGTTCGAGGAGGTCTATGCGCTGCAGCGCGACCTGCAGCGCTCCCGCATGAAACTCACGCCCCAAATCCAGGCCGAAGTGGCCAGGATCACCGAAGGGGCCGAGACCATTGACGAAAAACTCGCCCGCATCTACCACTGGGTCCAGACCAATACCCGCTACATCTCGATCAAGGGCAGTCTCGGCTCCGGGCTGTCCGGACACACGGCCATGGAGACGTTCGAGAACCGCTACGGCGACTGCACCGACAAGGCCATCCTGTTCGCCACGATGTGCGAAGCCATCGGCGTCACGAGCTACCCGATCATCCTCTCGACCAACGACAACGGCGTCGGCGTGACGGAGATCCCGACGATCGACGGCAACCACGCCATTTCCGAGGTCGAACTTCCCGATGGCCGGCGCTTCTACCTCGACTCGACCGCGCAGAATTTCCGCTACCCCTATTTCCGCGCCGATGACCATGGCTGCATCGCGGTGAACGCGATCCGGGGCGATTTCAACACGATTCCCGTCCCCCCGCCCGAGGACAACGCCCGCCACTCGGTGCTCGAGGCTGAACTGGCGGCCAGCGGCGACATGACCGTGCGCACGCGCAACGAGTATACCGGCACCATCGAGGCGGGCATCCGCGCCTTCTGGAAGACGGTGCGCGACGACGAGCGCGCGTACCGCATGACCGAGTACGTGAACTCGTTGAGCCCGGGCGCGCTCCTCGACGACTTTACGTTGTCGGAGCTGGCGGATCTCAACGAGCCGGTACGCATGGGCATCGACTACCGCCTGCCGGGCCACGCGATCCGCGCGGGCAAACTGATGTATCTGCGGATGCCCTCGCTGGAACGGACGTTTCCGGAAGTGGCCCTGGAATCGCGCCGGTTTCCCATCCAGTACATGACGACCGAGGAACGGACCCTCAGCGTCCACCTCACCCTGCCCGCCGGGTTCCGGCTGAAATGGGCGCCGCCGCCGTTGCGTATCCGCACGCCGCACCTCGAATACGACGCGGTGTATGAGGAGACCGCCACCGGCGTAACGCTGAAAGAGGTGTTCCGGCGCCTGGACCGGATCATCCCGGTCGAGGCGTATGCCGAATACCGCGACGCGCTGCGCGCCATCGCCGCGTTCACCGCCAAAGAGATTTTCGTGACGGAGGAGGGTTGATCCGATGACACGCAATCGATTCATTGTTGGAGTGGTGCTGGCCACGATCGCGGCGGCCCTGGCCGCCGCCGATACCCTCTATCTGCGCGATGGCGAACAGCATCCCGGCGCGCTGAAGAAGATGAGCGTCGACCGGGTCTGGTTTGAGACTCCCGAGGGCGTGCTCGAATACCCCAAGACGGACGTGCTCAAGGTCCAGCTCCAGCGGGCACGGCAGTACGACGAGGTGGAAACCGTCGCACAGATCACCGACCCCGACCTGAAGGCCTGCCTCGAAGCGCTGCCGGGACGCGAGGAGTACCCCGCGGCCGGATACGTCACCCTGCTGCACCGCCAGACCCTCGACCTGCGGGAAGACGGCGTGATGAAAGAGACGGTTCGGCATATCGCGCTGATCCTGCAGCAGCGCGGCGAGGACGTGGCCACCACGAACGTGTGGTATTTCGAGGACACCGACGTGCCGCGGGTCGATTTCGCCCTGACGGTCACGCCCGAAGGCCGGGTGCTGCATCTCAGCGACGCCGCGCTCAAATCGGAGAGCATTTACTCGCGCCTGCCCGAGTACCAGCGCCTCGCGCGGCTGCGGTTTGCCTGCAAGGAACCCCGGCCCGGCAGCGTCATTGACATCCAGTATACGGTCGAGCGCCAGCGGGGCGGCCCCTTCGAGCCGGTCCATTTTACGACGGCATTTCACGGTCAGGAACCCGTCGAGCGCCAGGAGGTCGTCGTCTTCACGCCCGAAGACGGTTCGCGGGCGATCGCCAGCGATCTGTACGCGCCGGAGACCGTGGCGGCCGCGCCGGACGGGCCGGTTTGGACGTGGAAGCTCACGGAACCCCGGCACGGGCTTCCGACGGAACCGTTCATGCCTCCGCTTACGCACATCGGGCCGACCCTGACCCTCGCGGAGGCGGCTTCGTGGGAAGACCTGGGTCAGGCGTACGGCCGCGCGCTCGCGGAATTGCCGCCGCTGTCCGACGCGCTCACGGCGCGTGCGAAGGAACTGGCCGCGGCGGGCGGCGCCGAGGCCATCCGCAATTTTGTGGCCCGTACGATCCAAACCGTGCCGGTTCCGCAGTGGCATTTCCGCATCGTCCCCCACGAGCCGAACGCGACCGCGCAGCGCGGCGTCGCCAATGAACTCGACAAGAATGCCCTGTACTGGCGCATGCTCGAGGCGGCGGGGCTCGAGGCGCGGTTCGCTCTCGTGCGCAGCCGGGAAGCGGGGCCGTGGCCCGCGAACACGCCGTCGCTGAAGGTCTTCGACCGCTCGGCGGTATACATCCCGTCACGTGACGCGTTCACGTCAGCGGAAAGCGATGTGCTGCCCTTTGACGTGCTGCCGGGCTCGTTGCAGGGCGCTCACGCCATCGTGTTCCCCTACGGCGCGGATTCGCTCCGGCTGACGCAACGGCCCGAGCCTGCCGCGGAACGCGATGCCACGCGGTTTGAGGCCGTGCTCAGCGGCGACGGCGCGCTTGCGCTCACCGTGACCTATACGGCCGCCGGAAACGGCCAGGCGGGGTACCGCAGCCTCAAGGATCTCGACGAACAGGCCTTGCGCAACCAGTTGACGCAATTCGCGGCCTATCTGCATCCCGCCGCGGTGCTGGAAAGCTACGAGATCTCGGATCTTGCCGACGTATCCACGCCGCCCGTGCTCACGATGCGGTGCCGGATTCCCGAATACGCCGTTAAGGCGGGTGACGACCTGATGATGTTCACCCTGCCCGCCGTGTCGTACAGCGCCCACCTGGTGGGCCGGCCGGCGCGCGAGTTCGGGCTGTTCTGGGACCACGTGGCCATGGAAACCACCGAAGGCGCCATTGCCCTGCCCGAGGGGTACGCGGTGTATTCGCTGCCCGAGAACGTCGCGTTTGAATCCGAGGTGGCGGACTACCGCGCGCGGCTGGCCGCGAACGACGGCACGGTCACATTTGAAGATGCGTATACCCTGAACGTCGACCAGGCGCCGGCTTCCGCCTATCCCGAGTACAAGCAATGCCTCGAACGCCGCGCCGGCCTGGCCCGCCAGCGGATCATCCTTACCCGCGCGAAATAGCCGTCGGGCGCCCGGAGCTTGTGCGCGCTTGCACCCGCGCCGCGCCCCGGCTACCATGGGCCTCGCGCACAGGCAGCAGGAGGGCAAACCATGGCGAATGCGCGGGAATTCGGGGCGAAGGGCGACGGTATCACGGACGATACCCTGGCGTTGCAGCGCGCAATTGATGAGACCGGCGTGCTGGAACTGGGCAAAGGGTCATACCTCGTTTCCGCCCCGCTGCTGCTCGACACGACCCAGCGCGGATACGTGGGGGTGCGGGGCGCGCAGGGGACCTCGCGCATCGTGATGACCGGGCCGGGACCGGCGCTCCGGATCATCGGCGATCATCAGGGCACGGCGAATCCGGCGTCGTTTCAAGAGCATACTTGGGAGCGCGAACGGTTCCCGGTAGTGGCGGGGTTTGAGATTCTCGGACGCCACCCCGAAGCCGACGGCGTCGAACTGGTCCGTACCGTGCAGTGCACGATCCAGAACGTCCTGATACGCGAATGCCGTTACGGCATCCATCTGCTCGACCGCAACCGGAACCCGATCATCGCGAATTCGCACATCTACCGCTGCCTGGACTCCGGGATCTTTTTCGACGCGGTCAATCTTCACCAGGCGATCATCGTCGGCAACCACATCAGCTACTGCGCCCGCGCGGGCATCCGGCAACTTAACGGCGACGTCCACAACATCCAGATCACCGGCAACGACATTGAATACAACTCGGGGTACGCGGACGGGGCCAGCGGCGAGCTTGTCCTCGAAGTGCCCGACGATGGCCTCATCAGCGAATACACCCTCGCGGGCAATACGCTTCAGGCCACGCCCGATGCCGCCGGGGCCAACATCATCATGACGGGCCGCGCCCTGCCCGACGATTCCTCGATCCGCGTCGTGAGCATCACCGGCAACGTCATTGGCGACCGCGACAAGAACATCGTCATGCAGCACGCGCACCGCGCGATCACCATCACGGGCAACACCATCTACAGCGGCACGGCCGCCAGCCTCGAGCTTACACACTGCGAACAGGTGGCCGTCACCGGAAACACGGTCAACCATTCGCCGTGGCAACGGGGCCAGAACGATGTCGGCGGCGTGCTGCTCGACGACTGCCAGGACTGCGCCATCACCGGAAACATCCTGACCGGCCTGGCCTGCGGCGACGACGCGCGCGGCGGCGCGATCACCCTCACGCGCTGCTCGGGGATCGCGGTGTCCGACTGCCAGATCGTGTCGCCGATCCACCGCGGCGTCTATGTCGAATCCGGCACGCGGTGCCGCATTGCCAACAACACGATCATCAGCCGGCGCGAAGGAACCGTCATGAAGACCGGCGTGGAAATCGCCGGGGAGAGCCGCGACAACCTGGTCCAGCACAACCTGATCCAAGCCGGCTCCGCGGGCGGCGTGGTCTGCGACGAAGGCCACGGCGTCGTGCTCAACAACACGATCACGGCATAGCGCGGCGCCGGCGCAGCATTCGCGTGTGGCCCGCGTTCTTCCTTCTGGCCCTTCTGGTGCCTTCCGGGCGCGGCTCGTTCGTGAGTGCCTGAAAAACCGGTCTAGCCCAGGTTCAGGGGCGAGAAGTAATACCACACGGCGCAGACGATGCCGAACAGGATGAGCGTGAGCGCGAGGCTGGTGCGCGACCACAGCCCTTTCCGGAGTTCGACGCCTTCGGTGGTGGCGAAGGTGAGGCCCGCGAGCTGGCTGTCGGGCGCGGGACGCGTCAGCAGGCTTACGATGACGAGGATCGCGCAGCAGAGCAGGAACAGGAACAGCGCGAAGTGCAGGAAATGGATCGTTGCGAATGTGTGGAGCCATCCCGTCAGGCTGTGGCGCATGAGTTCCGCGACGAGGCGGCCCATGCCGAGGACGAATCCGGTGAACAGCGCCGCCAGCGCGCCGTGGGCGTTCACGCGCTTCCAGAAGATCCCGAGCAGGAACACCGCGGTAATCGGGGGCGCGATGTACGACTGCACGCTCTGGAGGTAGGTGTATAGCTCGCCCGAAATGAACCGCATGAACGGGATCCACGCCAGTCCCAGAACCACCAGCACCACGGTCGAAACTTGCCCCACCACGACGAGGTGGTGCTCGGAGGCGTTCGGCCGCAGTTTGCGGTACACGTCCCACGTGATCAGGGTCGAGCAGGAGTTGAACACCGAGGACAGCGAGCTCATGAGGGCGGCCAGGAGCCCCGCGACCACCAGACCGCGGATGCCGGCCGGCAGGAGCCGTGCGATCAGTACCGGCAACGCCTCGTCGGGCCGGCTGAGTTCCATGCTGCCGCGCTGGACGAGGACGAAGGCGATCACGCCGGGAATCACGAAGATGAACAGGGGCAACTGTTTGAGGAACCCGGCGAAGATCGTGCCGCGGCGCGCTTCCTCCTCGTTTTTGGCCGACAACACACGCTGCACGATGAACTGGTCCGTGCACCAGTACCAGAGGCCGAGGATGGGCGCGCCGAGCAGGACGGCGGTCCATGGGAAATCGGGATCGCTGAAGGGCCTCCACATGCTCATCATGCCGGGCCCGGCTTCCTCGCACAGCGTACTCCATCCACCGGCCTCGTTGAGGCCGATGACGGTGACGGCGACCGAACCGCCGATCAGAACCAGGGCCTGGATCATGTCGGTATAGAGCACGGCGCGCAGACCGCCGAACACCGTATAGATGCCCGTGGCGAGCACGACGATGATGGCGCCGGTCCAGAACTCGATGCCCATGAGCGCCGTAAACACCACGCCGCCCGCGTAGATCGTGACCGAGATCTTGGTCAGCACGTAGCTGATGATCGAGACGACCGCGAGATACCAGCGCGCGGCGGGAGAATAACGCCGTTCGAGGAATTCGGGCATGGTGAACACGCCGCTCTTCACGTAGAACGGCACGAACAGCCATCCGAGCACCAGGATCGCCAGCGACGCCTGCACCTCGAACTGGCCCAGCACGACGCCCGTCGACGCCCCCGCGCCCGCCAGGCCCACCAGATGCTCCGAACCGATGTTCGATGCAAACATCGACGCGCCGATGACAAACCACCCCACGTTGCGGCCCGCGAGGAAATACCCCGCCGAGTTGTCGCGCTGTTTCCGGTTGGTGAGCGCCGCCCACACCGCGACCCCAAACACCACGCCGAAATAGAGCACAATAACGCCCCAGTCAAGGCCGTTGAGTTGTCCCATGAAACCGCTTCTCCTTCCATGCCGGACACGCGCCGCTCCCCAGCGGCGACACGATAGCAGATGGGCCGGGGCGGGTGCGAGGGAGAGCGCGCCGGGTCCGGAACGTCAGCGGACCGGCGCGGGGGCTTCGGGGGCGCCGGGCGCGGGCTCTTCCACGAGCCCCGCGCGCCGTTTCATCGCGTCGATATCGAGGTTCTCGAACCATTCCGGGAGGTTCTTCCAGAAGCGGTGGAACCCGAACCCCCCCTCGGTGAGCTCGCGGAGGGCCTCGTCTTTGGTCCACCCTTCGACGGCGACGCGGTACACGGCGGACAGGACGCCCGTCCGGTCGGCGCCGTGCATGCAATGGACGAGCACGGGGGTCCGGTCGGGATCGGTCACGAGCTGGAGGAAGCGCACGACCTCTTTCTCCTCGGGATGCCAGGCTTTCATGTAGATATGCTCGTACCCGAGGCCGGTCTCGCCGATTTCCCCGCGGTCGGAATGGAACGAACGGAGATTGATGATGGTCTTGACGCCGAGTTCCTTGAGGTTCCGCATGCCTTCGGCGGTGGGTTGCGCGCTGCGGTACAGCGCATCGGACACCTTGTGGAGATTGGGCACGCCCGTCATCTCGATCGGTTCGGCCCAGGCCGCCGGCCGCGCGGCGGACGGCGCGGTCTCCGCGGCAGGCTGCTCGACCGCAAATCCCGGCAGACAGACCGCCAGAAGCAGCATCGCCAGCATCAGGAACCGGTACACGCGCGGCATCATCGCAACGCCCTCCCCGGTTCAGCATACCGCGCTGCCGTATAGGACACAAACGCCCGCGCAACCGGCGTCGTGCCGGCAATCACGGGGTAATTTCGTTGGAGCCGCGCGGCCTCGACGACAAAGGAGTTCTCGAGCAGACGGATTTGAACGCCGCCGTGGCGATCCGTGCGCAAGACCTCGATGCCCCGTTCACGGAAACGTTCGAGCACGTCCCGGGAAACGGCATCGCCTCCGCGCCAGGGCCCGGTCGATATCACGGCGTATCGCGGCGCGACGGCGTCGAGGAAGGGTCCGGTGCTGGAGGTATCCGACCCATGATGCGGGACCTTCAACACATCGCTCCGGCAATCGGACCCGCACAAGGCCTCTTCCACGGGTTGTTCGATATCCCCAGTGAGCAGCAGGCTGCCGCCGGACCATCGCAGCCGGCACACCACCGACCGGTTGTTCGGGTTGGGCGCGTCGGCCCGCGCCGGGTCGGGATGCAACACCTCGAGCGACGCCCCGGCCAGCGCGAGGGTGTCGCCGGCCCGCACCGTGCGCACGGGAACCGCCTGTTCGGCGCAGAGTGCGGCCAGCCGGGCCTCCTCGGTCTCCGGGTCGTGCGTGTCCAATTCCGCTCCGGCGAGCAGTTCCCCGACCCGCAGCTCCTCGAACACGGTAAGCAGGCCGCCGATGTGGTCGCGGTGCGGATGCGTCAGTATGACCTTGTCGATGCGCCGGATGCCGCGCGCGCGCAGAAACGGCACGAGCACGCGTTCACCGGCGTCCCCATAGGGGGAAAGGTCGCCGCCGTCGATCAGGACGGTGTCGCCGCCGGGCGTGTGGAGGTAGATGGCGTCGGCATGGCCGATGTCGAGGACGACCGCCTCCGGCGGGGGCGCCGGCCGCCAGCACAGCACCGCGAGGACCAGCAGAAGCGCTGCGGCCAGACCCGCCTTGCGCCGCCAGCGGGGATTTTCGAGCGCCACAACCAGGACGCCAAAGGCCAGCCAGTAACACAGCAGGGCCGTGCCCGAAGGACGCGATACGTCGACGTGGGCGCCGGGAAGGCCGCGCACGGTATCGATGATCCATCCAATAAGGAGCGTGACGGGCAGCAGCGCGTGGCCAAACAGGGCGGCGGCGCCCATCCACACGAAGGACAGGGCGCTCGTCGCGAAACACAGCCACAGCCCCGCCCCCAGCAGCGGCACTACCATCAGGTTGGCCAGCGGCGCCGCAAGCGAAATGCTGTTGTAGTGATAGGCCGCCATGGGAAGCGGCAGAACCAGCACCGCCACCGGCATCGCGAGCGGCTGCCGAAGGTAGTACGGAACGCGTTCCAGAACCGAGGAGAAATGTGGGAGAAACAACAGGATCGATGCAACACTCAGGAACGACAGTTGAAATCCCGCATCGAACAGGATGTCCGGCCGCCAGAGCGTGAACATGAGCGCCGCGATGCTCAGGGCCGTCGGGGCGTCGCGTTCCCGCCGGGCGAAATCCGCCAGCACATACATCGTGAACATGATGGCCGCCCGCAGCGCCGGGGCCCGCCCGCCCGCCATCAAGGCAAACAGCCAGACCAGCAGCAGGGCCAGCACCGAAGCCCGCCGGCGCGTGGAGGTCAGCGCTTCCAGAAACGCCGTCGCGGTCACGAACACGATCGAGACGTGAATGCCCGAAATCGCCAGGATATGCGACGTGCCGGTGTCGACGTACCGGGCATAGTCGTCCGGCGTCAGCCCGCTCCGGTCGCCCAGCCACACCATCAACGCAAACGCGCGCGCCTGCGCGGGCATGGCCCGCGTGAACCGCTCCGCCTGGCTCCGCCGCAGCCGGGCCGTCCAGTGCTTCACCGCATGCCAGGCAGCGGGCGCGAGCGCCTCGACGCTGTCGCCGCCCCGGGCCGTGAGGGCGGTGTGGACGCCGTCGCGGCGCAGGGCATCTTCCCAGCTCGCCATGCCCGGATTGACGCGGGTCAGGGCCAGATCCCAGCGCCCGGTTACCGCCACCCGGTCGCCCGGCCACGGCAACGCGCCCGGTTCGGTCCATTTGACGAGCACCCCGCCTCTGACGGCGGTTTCGCGGCCGTCAAGCACCAGCCGGCAGGCATCCAGAAGAAACCGCGCGTATTCGTCTGGCGGGCTGGCGTAGGGCACGTCGCGCACCACCCCCTCGATACGGCACAGGCCCGGTTCGTGCCCCGCCAGGAAGCGGCTGAGCGGGTCGCCGGGCGGACCGGCGTGGCGCGCGTTGTAGAGCAGTGCCCCAATCCCCAGAAAACAGAGGAACACCCCCAACGGGCGCGACAGCGATAACGCCGAGAAGGCGTAGAGGCAGACCACGCCCCCTGCACACAGCAACAGTGGAATCAGAATGCCGGGCGCATATCCCCTCGCGGCCGCCACAATGCCCGCCGAAACGCCCACGGCTACCCATACCAGCGGCCGGTTCACAATGCCTCACCCCGTTGGACCACGGCGTACCCCCGCATGCCAGGCCTCGCGGCGTTGTCAGAAGAACGTCGCAAACAACATCAGGAGATTGTACAGGAGGTTGTAGAGCTGCGACAGCGTGTTTGTGGGTTCCAGCACGATAATCTGCGAAAGCAGGAGATTCCACAGATTACCCAAACCATCCAGAATCATGACCCTGTCTCCTTTATGCGCGGCCCGGCACGCGGAATGTTCAGATTACCCTACCAGACTAGGCATCGTTACACCGGGAATCAAGTGCCGCCGGTGAAAGCGGTGATACACCGGGGGACGCCGAAACTCAGAATCGTAGTGCAGGCCGTATCCCCGCCCGCGGGGGTGGCCACGCGGAACCGCGTGGCCGGGGGGGGGATGCCGACCCCGCGGTTTTGGGCGAGGGATGCAGGGCTTGTTCAATCCCCTTCGGGGGTTGGTCTTTTGGGGGTGCGCATGATCCCCGGGCTGCGCCCGGGGCTGCTCTCCGGTTCGAACGGGGACACGTAGGCGCGCCGCGGACGGCGCTTGGAACATGTCCCCGTTCTTGTCCGGCGTATTCAAATTCTGCGATCTCTGTGCCCTCTGAGGCCAATCTCTTCCCGAACCGAACGGGGACACGTGATGGACCGTTGCTGCTGCGCGATAGAAGGTCGCGGGGTCAGGGCGCAGCGCCGGCGAGGGCCCCTTCCGCGGGCGCTTCGGCGGCCGCCTGTTGCACGAACCCAATGAGGGCCTCGCCGATCGCCCGGTTGTCGTGGATGCCGCCAAACGCGTCAGCTCCCGGCCCATAGGCGAACACGGGCACCATGATGGCGGTGTGATCGTCGCCGACAAACGCCCCTTTCGTGACGGACTTGTCGGCCAGGGAGCCGTCGAGCGGGGTGTACCCGCCGGTATCGTGGTCGGCGGTCACGACCACGAGCGTGTTGCCGTCGGCTTCGGCAAAATCGAGCGCGGCGCCGATGGCGTCGTCGAAATCGGTCATTTCGCCCAGGAGCCGGGCTTCCTCGTTGGCGTGGGCCGCCCAGTCAATGTGCGAACCCTCGACCATCAGGGCGAATCCGTTGGGGTTTTTCGACAACGCGTTGAGGGCCAGGCTCACCATTTCCCGAAGGGGAGGATTGCGATCCGCCGCCCATCCGAGATAGTCCATCGCGAGAAGCCCGGCGAACGAGTCCACGTCGCCCAGCGCCCGCAATTCGTCGGCCGTGAGCGCCAAAGGCATCCGTTCCCTGAGCGCCGCGATGAGGTCTTTGTCGTCTTTACGTTTGCTGCCTTTCGACGACTGCGGCATGAAAAACTGCTGGCCGCCGCCAAGGACAACGTCGACGTTTCCGGCGGCGATCTGCTCCGCAATTTCGGTCTGCTTGCCGCGGTCGTCCACATGCGCGACAAACGTGGCAGGCGTGGCGTGGGTGACGGCGCAGGTCACCACGATGCCCGTAGATTTTCCCGCGTCTTCGGCATGTTCGAGCAGCGTCTTTGCCGGTGCACCGTCTGGCGTCATGCCGACCATGTGGTTGTTGGTGCGCTGTCCCGTGGCCAGGGCCGTGCCGCCCGCGGCGGAATCGGTCACCAGCCTGTCGGCGGAATGGGTTGCGGAAAAGCCCCCGACCGGACAGCGTTCGAGCTGGAGGCTGCCCTTAACGACCCGCGCCGCGGTGACCTGGCCGACGCTCATGCCGTCGCCGATCATGATGATCACGTTCTTCGGAACGGCGTCAGTTTCGCTCGCGCGGGCGGTCATGGGGATGATCAGAAGGGCCATCAAAACGGCAACCAGCATGCGATAGTTCATTGTGCAGAACCTCCTCGTATCGTTCTGGGCGCTGCGCGCCGTGCCTTTGGGTTTCCGGTATTTCCGCTCCGGCGGCAACCGGGTTGCTTTGTCCTGCTTCCGGGCCGTTGCACGTTCCGGGTTAATAGACCGTTTTGCGCGCCCACTCAAGCGAGCCCGGCACGAGATGCACCAGTTCCTGCGACAGGCCCTCCGGCGAGACGCGCACCACCAGCAGGTGGTAGATGCGGGACGCCTCGGGCAGCCGCTCGCTCAGGGGGGCGCCCGCGCCCGCCGACAGCGTGTAACGCACGCCGTCGATCACCGTCGACGTGTAGCCGTGGATGTGCCCCATGAAGACCTCGTTGACCTTATGCCTGGTCAGCAGGGCACGAAACGCATCCGCTTTCCAGGTGAATCCGCGCGGGTCATCATCGCCAATGGCCGCATCCTCGAAATAGGCCGGCGGAATGTGGAAAAACACGAACTTATATTGGGCTCCGGGTTTCGCGAGTTCCCGGTCCAGAAACGCCAGGTCGGCCCCGCTGACCCGGACGATCTCGCTGGCGTTGAACCCGACAAAACGGCACGAGCCGTAGTCAAACGAGAACCGGTCGCCCCCGTAGATCGTCTTGTAGGCGGCGAAATCGCGCCGCTCGCCGCGCTCGTGATTGCCCGGCACGCAGAATACCGGCGCCGGATCCGTGATCTCCAGCAGCGGCAGAAAGTTCTCCAGGTATTCCGTGACCGTCCCGCCGCGGATCAGGTCGCCCGTGTGAAAAATGAGCGTGGGAGCTTCTTTCGCGGCCTGTTCAAACACCTTGGACGCCACGAAGACGTTGTTGCGGGAGTCCCCGAACACCACAAACGAAAACGTCTCGGGGGCGGGCCCCCCGGACTGCAGCGTGTCGAGCAGCCGGTCATAGGTGTATTTCTCGGCGTACGGAGCCAACGCCTCGAGGTCGCCTGGAGAGGCCGTCGCATACCAGCTTACCGCCGGAACGCAGACCAGCGTCAGCAGAACCAGTCCCGCGAAAAGCAGCTTATGTTTCGCCAATGCCCGAGGCATGGTTGCACCATCCTTTGCTGGCGGCACGGGACCTGTCGGGAACCGTGCCCCCTGCCCAACATCCTGAAGGCAACACCCGGTGCGCCTGTTTTGTTCCAGGAAGGGTATGGTAGCACGTAGCGGAGGCCTGAAAAAAACGCCCCGGAGGCGCCCGCGTTATCCACACGGACCCCGCCCCGCAATTCCCGCTCGCATCGGCCCTGCGCGGCCGGTATAATCCCGCGCATGTTTTCTCCCTACATCAACGAAGGCGTTTCGGTGGCCGTATTCTGGCTGTTTGTGAGCGCGGCCATTATCATCCAGGGCATCAGCAAATCGGGGTTTGCGGGCGGCGCGGGCATCCTCTCGATGCCGCTGATGTTTTTCGTGATGCCGGTGAATCGAGCCGCGGCCGTCATGCTTCCCCTGTTGATCCTATGCGATATGAACGCCATCTACCACCACCGGCACAACAAGGACTGGAAGACGGTCCTGCGCATCTACCTGCCGTCGCTTTTCGGGATCCTGGCGGGCGCGGCGGTCTGGTGGTGGATCGGCCAGGAAGGCGTGGAACGCTACGGCATCTGGATCAAACGGTTCGTGGGCGTCATCGCCATCGTGTTCGCCCTCTACATCGTCTCGAAAGAGGCCGCGATGTCCTGGGTGGACCGGTTCCGGCCGGGCGCCGGGGTCGGCGTGATCGCAGGACTCGCCGCCGGCTTCAGCTCCACCATCGCCCACGCCGCGGGTCCCATCGTGAGCCTCTACATCTTCGCCCAGGACCTGGGGAAGACCCTCTTTGTCGGCACCGTCGCCTGGACCTTCACCCTCATCAACCTGTCCAAACTGCCCTTCTACATCGGCGCCGGATTGATCGAGAAAGACGTGCTTTTGCTGGGGGCCGTCCTGGTTCCCCTCATTCCGGCCGGTTCCTGGCTCGGCAAGTGGATGCATCAGCGCGTTTCCGAGAGGCTGTTCAACCGCGTTATCCTCGTGCTGGTGTTCATCGCCGGAATCCAGCTGATCTTCGGCATCAACCCCGTCTCGTGGGTCCTCACCCTGTTCCGCCGCGGCGCATGACGCCCGGACCGGGTGCAACAAAGCCCGGTGTAAGATGTATAATAGGACAGGGCGTGCTGAAAGACTGGGGCACGCGGCACGGGTTTGCATGCGCCGCCGGCAACGGTGCGTTCCGGCGTTCCCCAGCGGGAGGGAACGGTCATGCGTATCAAGGCCTGTCTTACCTGCGGAATTCTCGGGTTTTTCATCGTTGCCGCGAACGGGTGTCCGCCGCCGCGGGAGCCCGTGCTGCGCCTCCTGTTCAACCAGGGCACCTACGGCACCACCGCCGGGTATAGCGAGATGGACTGGTCGGACTTTTTCAGCGGCGAACAGCAGCTTGGGGATGATTTTGAGCTCACGGGCGACAACACGACGATCACCCATGTGAGCTGGTGGGGCGTGTATCGCGACAATCTCCCCGTGACCGATGATTTCATGATCACAATCTCCCAGGACAACGGGGCCGGCATGCCGGATGTGGGCGGTTTCTGGGAACACCGGATTGGGGATCTTGCCGAGCGGGAAGCCACCAGTGGACGCGTCGGTCCGGGGGATCCCGGCTGGAGCCTGACCATCTATCACTACAGCTGCGAGATTCCGGACTGGGAAATGGAGCCCGGCGCCACGTACTTTGTCTCGATCGTGAACGACACGGGCAAGTGGATGTGGTGCACGAACGGGTCGGCTGCCGAGGGCAACAACTTCAGCGTGGCGCGCGAAAGCTGGGGCGATGCCTGGGGCGCGAACGGGCTCGACCTGACGTTCCAGCTCTGGGGCAGCGAATAGCGGCCGCCTATGCGCAGAGTTCGAACACGCCGGCGGCGCCCATGCCGCCCCCGATGCACATGGTCACGAGACCGTATGTGACGCCGCGCCGTTTCATTTCGTGCAGGAGCTGGACGGTCAGCTTGGCGCCCGTGCACCCGAGGGGATGGCCCAACGCGATCGCGCCGCCGTTGACGTTGACCTTTTCGGGGTCGAATCCCATTTCCCGAATGACATAGAGGCACTGCGAGGCGAAGGCCTCGTTGTTCTCGATCAGACCGAGCTCGCTCACGGCAATCCCCGCCTGTGCGCAGGCCTTCGGGATGGCCTCGAGCTGGGCGGGACCGAGAAAGCGCGGGTCGCCCGCGGCCACGGCGTATCCGCGGAACCGCGCGAGCGGTTTCAGCCCGAACTCCTCGACCGCCTTCCCGTTCATGAGACAGACGGCTGCGGCGCCGTCGCTCGTCTGACTCGAATTGCCCGCCGTGCAGAACCCGCGGCCGGGCTCGGCGAACGCGGGCTTCAGGCGGGACAGCACTTCAAGCGATGTGTCGCGCCGGGGCCCCTCGTCGGTATCGAAGCGCATCGACCCGGCGGGGGTGGTCACGTCCAGCGGCACGATTTCTTCGGTGAACAGGCCCTGATCAATGGCGTTGACTGCGCGCTGATGGCTGCGGAGCGCCCAGGCGTCGAGTTCTTCGCGGCGGAGCTTGAACTCACGCGCCACATTGTCGCCGCAATGGCCCATGGCGATGTAGACTTCGGGACGTTCGCGCGTCAGCGCCGGGTTGGGCTCGTATTTCAGGCCGCCCATGGGGATGGAACTCATGGATTCGACGCCTCCGGCCACCGCCACGCCGAGCAGGCCTGCTTCGAGTTTTGCCCCCGCAATGGCCTGCGCCTCGAGCCCCGACGAACAGAACCGGTTGATGGTGATTCCCGGAACGCTGTCGGGGATCCCGGCGCGCGCCTGGGCCACGCGCGCAATGTTCATCCCCTGGCTGCCTTCGGGAAACGCGCATCCGAGAACGATGTCTTGGACGCGGCCGGCGGGCACGCCCGCGCGACCGATGGCTTCCTTAATGACGACGGCCGCCATCTCGTCCGGACGGCACTGGACCAGCGAGCCCTTGTTGGCTTTTCCGACGGCCGTGCGCACGGCCGACACGACGTACACATCCTGCATGGCCTCATCCTCCTGACGCTGCAAGGGGCCTGCGTGGGCGCCCGGGCAGGTGACTCAGTGTCTTCGCCGCGGTCTGCATTCGTATGCGCCTAGTTGCGCAAGGGTTTCCCGGTTTGCAGCATGTATTGCATGCGCGCCCGGGTCTTTTCGGTGCCGCACAAGTACAGCATGGCCTCGCGTTCGAGGTCGAGCACGTCCTGTTCGCTCATGACCTGCCCCGGCAGGCGGTCGCCGCCAGTCAGCGTTCTGGCCAGGTATTCGGCAATGAGCGCGTCGTGTTCGGAGGCCCATCCGGCCAGCTGCATCTGGTAGACCGCCGACCGGAACGCCGCGCGGACCGGCTCGCCCAGCACGGCCAGTTTCGCGGGTCTGGGCGGCGCGTACCCGGCGAGCACCAGGCCGCGGCAGACGTCTTTGGCCCGTTTCACCTGGTGCTGGTCGTTAATGCAGACGCAGTCGTGTTCCGTGAGGTAGCCGAGCGGGACCAGTTCGTGGCCGCTCGTGCTCACCTTGGCCATGCCGATGGTCTCGAAGGCCCGGCGCACGTACGGGAACGGGTCGCCCTGGGGAACGCTGTCCGGCACGTAGGCCAGCGCGCGGCGGAGCATTTCCTTGGTGCCGCCGCCCGCGGGGATGATGCCCACGCCCGCTTCGACCAGCCCGCCGTAGGTTTCCGCGGCGGCCACGACCCGGGCGGTATGCTGGCTGATCTCGATGCCGCCGCCGAACGTGTAATGATGCGGCGCCGCCACTACCGGTCCCCGGCAGAAACGCATCGCCATGTTGGCGTTCTGGAACGCCGCGATGATGTTGGACAGGGCGTCCCAGTCGTTCTGCATGGCGTAGCCAAGCACCATGAACAGGTTGGCGCCCGCCGAGAAATGTTCGCCCTGGTTCGCCACGATCATCCCCTCGAACGCGCCCTCGTTGACCAGGTTCGTCCCCGTGTTGAGCAGGTCGAGCAGGTCGGCGTCGATGGTGTTCATCTTGGTGTGGAACTCGGCGCACAGGATCCCGTCGCCGAGGTCAACGAGGCTGCACGCCGCGTTTTCCCGGACGGTCCGGTTGTCGCGCTTGAGGTCGATCAGAAAAAGGGCGTTGGGATTACGCTCGACCTCCTTATACCCCTTCGACGCGAGATCGAAATAGCGTGTGCGGCCGTTTTCGTGCCGGTAAAACGAGGCGCCGCCGGCGTCGCGCAGGGCCCGCGCGATGGCCGGCACCTCGAGCCCTTCGGCGGCCATGCGGTCGCACACGTAGTCGAAGCCGAGCACGTCCCACGTCTCGAAGATGCCGATGTTCCAGGCAAACCCCCATTTCACGGCATGGTCGATGCTCACGATATCGTCGGCGATCTCCGGAATGCGATTGGCGGCGTAGAGCGCGGTATTCGCGAAAAGCTTCCACACGAATTTTGAACCGGCATCCTCGCCGGTATGCATGATCCGGACCTTTTCCTCGAGGCTTTCGACGGCGCGGGCGGCGCCGATGCAGTCGAAGCGGGTCTTGCTCGGAGGCTCGTATTCGAGCGTATTCACGTTGAGGGAGAGAATGACGCGTTTGCCCTTTTCATCGCGTTCGCCGGTCTTTTTATAGAACCCCGCGCCGGTCTTCTCGCCGAGACGGTTCTCCTCGATGAGCTTTTGCAGCCACGGTTCGGCCTGGAACAGCTCGCGCTGTTCGTCGCCGGGGCAGCCGTGGTACACGTTGCCGATCACATGCACGTAGGTGTCCAGTCCCACGAGGTCGCAGGTCCGGAACGTGGCCGAGGAGGCGTGGCCGATGATCGGGCCGGTGAGGCTGTCGACGTCGTCGACCGAGAGGCCGTCTTTGGGAAACTCGCGCATGATGAACTGGCAGGCGTAGGTCAGAATGCGGTTGGCCACGAAGTTCGGCGTGTCTTTGGCGACCACGATGCCTTTGCCCAGCACATCTTCCGCGAACCGCTTCAGGGTGGCGACCACGCCGGGCAGCGTGTCCGGTCCGGGGATGATCTCGAGCAGCTTCAGGTAACGGGGCGGATTAAAGAAGTGGGTGCCCAGGAAATGCCGGCGCATGTCGTCGTCCATCCCATCCGCCATGGACCGGACGAGGATGCCGCTGGTGTTGGTGCTGATGACGGAGCCGGGACGCCGGTGTTTCGCGGCTTCCCCCAGCACCTTCTTCTTGATGGCCAGGTCTTCCTTGACCACCTCGATCACCCAGTCGGCCTCGGCAATCCGGGGAAAATCGTCCTCGAAATTCCCGATTTCGATCAGGTCCGCATTCCCGGGCAGGTACAGGGGCGCCGGTTTGGTTTTCAGCAGCGCCGCTTTGCTGGCGGCCGCGAGCGCGTTGCGTTTTGCCGGGTCCTGCCTGTCTTCCGCGCTGAGACCGGGAGGAACGATGTCGAGCATCAGGGAGGGAATGCCGCAATTGGCGAGATGCGCGGCGATCGCGCCTCCCATCACCCCCGAGCCCAGCACGGCCGCGCGCTTGATGTCGTCCATAGAGCTGTCTCCTTCCACCATACGAACCGAGCCGTCGCCAACGGAAGGTAACACCCGCGCCGGCCGGGCCTGTTCCGCGCGGGAACGCCCCAGCCGGCGTCCGTTGGTAACCGTTGGAACTGCCGGCCTGCAACGTGTTGGGATCGCACCGTTTGAATCTGCTCGAGCCCCACGACCGCTCCATCGTACAACAGAACCCGGACGGGGTCAAGACAAACTGCGAAAACAAAGCAAGGCGTGTCAATTTGTCAATTCACATGTTATACTCATGGTAGACGTGGTAAACTCTTGCCATGTGAGCCGCCCGGCGGGGAGTTGCCGGGGCGGTTCGGAGGCACTGCAGCGGTTCGTCTGCCTGGGGAGCCCAGTGAAGGGTAGTGGAGTGCTTTGTCAGCGACACGTCAGGAGGGAGATTTTTATGAGCCTCGTCAAAAAACCGTACGTCGTTTTCGCCATCGTCCTGGTCCTCGTCATCGGGACGGGCTGCAGCACCTTTACTCCGAAGACCACGGCTCCGGACACCAAGGTGAAAACCCATAAATTCC
This sequence comes from Candidatus Hydrogenedentota bacterium, assembly GCA_012719295.1. Classification (GTDB taxonomy): domain Bacteria; phylum Hydrogenedentota; class Hydrogenedentia; order Hydrogenedentales; family SLHB01; genus UBA2224. The sequence continues at coordinate 27,481 of JAAYAQ010000019.1, forward strand.
ATGGAATCGAGTTTGTGTGGATCCCGGCCGGCACGTTCGAGATGGGCAGCCCGGACGGCGAGCCCGGCCGCGGCGCGGACGAAGGCCCGGCCCATGCGGTGACGTTCGACGAGGGATTCTGGATCAGCCGCAGCGAAATCCGTCAGAAGGAATATGCGCTTGTCATGAACGAGAACCCCTCGGCGGACAAGCGCGAGGAGATGCCGGTCACGAACGTGAGCTGGCTCGACGCCATGGCCTTCTGCGCAAAACTGTCCGCGGACAGCGGAGCGGCCTACTGCCTGCCGACCGAGGCGCAGTGGGAATATGCCGCCCGCGCGGGCAGCGCCGGGACGTACCACTTCGGCAACGACCCGATCCTGATCGACATGTATGACTGGTATGCCGTGAACGCCCCGGATAAAGCGGTTCAGTATGGGGAACAGAAGGCCCCGAACCGCTGGGGCCTGTACGATGTCCACGGCAATCTCAGCGAATGGTGTTACGACGTGTACGCCGAGGACGCGTACGAACAGTGTTGCGCCAGCGCGCCCGCGGCGCCCGCCGAGGGGGTGGCCCGCGTCGTTCGCGGCGGGTCCGTGAAGTCAAAGGCCGACGAATGCCGTCTTGCCGACCGGTCGCACGCGGCGCCCGAAGCAAACAGCCCGACCCTGGGGTTCCGCATTGTTCGCGACAAGCTGCCCACATGGCCCAAGTACTATCGCACCGCCGGGGCGCAGAAGTAGCTCCCGAACCAGCGCCGCGCCCGTCCCTGGGGAAGAGATTGGCCGCGGAGGGCACTCAGAGTTTGAAAACCTCGGATAAGAACGGGGACATGTTTGAAGCGCCGTCCCCGGCGCGACAACGTGTCCTCGTTCGCATGACCGGCGGGGGCTGAACAAATCTGTATCCCTCGCCCAGAATCGCGGGGTTCAAATCCACCCCCGGCCGCCTTCGGCGGCCACCCCCGCCAGCGGGGGACACAAGAGGCGCGAAAAATCCACCCCCGTTCAGACCGGATGGGCAGCCACAGGGGGCTGCCCCTACAAGGTGAAGCGGATGGCTGATCGCGAGTGCGGCGATATTATGCGCCCGTTCTTGCAGCCCTGAAAGGGCGACCGAGAATAGCCCGGGGCAAGTCACGCGGAACGCGTGACGCCGCCCCGGGAAACGCGCCCTCCCATTGGAAACGCCCTGCAAGGGCAGCACGAGCAGAAAGGTCAAGGAGCAATGCCGAGCCGGCGCTCGGCGACCCCGGGCGACCCGCAGACGATGAACAGACCCCGCGAATCCGTTTGAGCCTTTTGAAATCGTTCGGGCAAGGTCGTCCACTCGGTCCACTCGGTCCAC
>JAAYAQ010000581.1 GCA_012719295.1 Candidatus Hydrogenedentota bacterium
CTACATGGAAAAGCTGGCCCAACAATGGCTGCCACCGCCGAGAATCACACACCCGTATCCCCACGTGCGACTGAAAACGTCATAACCCAAGGCAGGAGCCCGGTGCGGTAATGCCGCTCGCCGGAATCTGTGCGGGGGGTGGCCCGCAAGGGCCATCCCTACCGCGAATGGGATCATTGCCGCAAACCGTCCCGCTCGGCCCCGAAATGCGCTATACTGGGTCACACACAGGTGCCGTGGTCGCAGTTCATCTTCGTCAAAGGAGAACCTCCGTGAAACGGCGCACCTTCATGAAGCTGAGCGCGGGTTCGGTGGCGGCCGCCGTGCATCGCGGCGCCCACCCCCAAGGAGACACCATGGAAGCAGCACCCCGGCCCTCCGCCGCAGTGCCCCGCCGGGCTTACGGCGAAACCCCCGTGGAACTGTCCGTCATCGGGTTTGGCGGCATTGTCATCGCCAATGCCGGGCAGAGGCACGCCAACCGCGTTGTGGCCCAGGCGGTTGAGCGCGGCGTCAATTACTTCGATGTCGCGCCGACCTACGGCGACGCCGAAATCAAGCTCGGCCCCGCTCTCGAACCGTACCGGAAAGAGGTCTTCCTCGCCTGCAAAACCACGCAGCGCCAGCGCGCCGGGGCCGAGGACGAGTTCAACCGGTCCCTGGAACGTCTCCGCACCGATCACTTCGACCTCTACCAACTCCATGGTCTGTCCGATGTGCAGAACGATCTTGACCCCGTATTCGAGAAGGGCGGCGTCATGGATCTGCTCCTCGAACGCAAGCGCGCCGGCCAGATCCGTTTCCTCGGATTCTCGGCCCATTCCGTCGAGACCGCCCTCACCGCACTGGACCGGTATGACTTTGATTCGGTCCTGTTTCCCGTCAATTTTGGCTGCTTCTACGGAGGCAATTTCGGGCCCCAGGTGATCCAGAAGGCCCGGAAACAGGGCGCCGCGCGGCTCGCCCTCAAAGCGCTCGCCCTGCAACGGTGGAAAGAAGGCGATCCCAAACGCGAGAAATACCAGAAATGCTGGTACGAACCCATCACCCAGCCCGATCTTGCGGCCAAATCGCTCCGGTGGACCCTCAACCAGCCCGTCACCGCCGCGATCCCGCCCGGCGAAGAAGAATTGTTCTGGCTGGCCGTTGACATCGCCTCCTCGTCCCTCGAGACCGCGCCCGGCGACGCGGAGGAACTGGAAACCCTGGCCCGCTCGCTCAACGTCATCTTCCGCGCGCAGGAGACGGTGTAGCACACCATCTCTTGCGTGCGGCCGTTCGAACGGAGACACTGATCGCGCCGCGGACGGCGCCTTGAACGGGTCCCCGTTTTTCCGCGGTGGGGGACCGTGCGGCTCCGCGTCCTTGTCCCATTTCTCATTGTCCACGGGCGCTCCCAACGCCGGCCCGTGAGACGGCGTGCTCCACATCCGCGGCGGAGCCTGTTACAATAGCGCGGCTCGAGCGGAAACCATCGGTACACCATGCGAGAAGAGTTTCAAAACATCGAGTTCAGCGATCCCGGGAAAGCCGCCGAATGTCTTACCGCCATCCTGGGCGACGACGAGACCGCCCTGGCGCCGGCGTTGGCGGAGGCGCTTCGGAACGCCGCGGATCCCACCACGGTCGTCGTGCGGATGGACCGTTATTTCGAGATGTGCCTCAACCCGCGCACCGACCGGGCCCTCATGGCCGCCATGCGGCGCTACGCGGAAATGCTGGTGGCCATTTTTGACCAGAGCCAGTACCTCACCGACATCGTCTGCCGCAATCCCGAGTTCGTGTCGTGGCTGTGGGAGGAGGCGGGCCTCGACCACGCCGTGCCCCGTGAACACCTGGAGGACGCCCTCCGCCGCCAGATCGCCGCGTTTGACGCATTCCCCGCGCAGGCCGCTTCGATGCGCCGCTTCAAACGCCGCGAATTCCTCCGTATCGCGCTGCGCGATATCTTCGCGCACAAATCGCTGGTCTCCCTCGTTGAGGACATGTCGAATCTCGCGGACGCCACGGTCGCGGTCGCCGTCGAATGCGCGCAGCACGGCGTCTCGGCGCGTTACGGCACGCCCCGTGCGGCCCAGGGCGGGCACGACGCCACGTTCGTGGTCCTGGCCATGGGGAAACTCGCGGGCCGCGAACTCAATTTCAGCTCCGACATCGACCTCATTTTCCTGTATTCCGACGAAGGCGACACGAGTGGCGGGGCCTCCGGCAGCATCAGCAACGCCGATTTTTTCCGCCGCGTCGGCGAGCGCATCATCAAGATGCTGCATGAACAGACCGCCGAGGGGCATGTCTTCCGCGTGGACATGCGCCTGCGGCCCTACGGTCGTGTAGGCGCGCTGGCCGTGAGCATGGACAGCGCCATCAGCTATTACGAGCGCGCGGGGCAGGCCTGGGAGCGCCAGGCGCTTATCAAGGCCCGTCCCATCGCGGGCGACATCGCCCTGGGTGAACAGTTCATCGAGCGGACCCGGCCGTTCACGTTTCCCCGCTATTTCGACGACGAAACCCTCGAAGACATCCGCGCGACCAAACAGCAAATGGAAGCCCGCGTGGGCGATCGCGGCGAAACGGGGCGCGAGGTAAAACTCGGCCGCGGAGGCATTCGCGACATCGAGTTCACCGTGCAGGTGCTCCAGCTCCTGAACGGCGGGCGCATCCCCGAACTGCGCACCGCCAATACCCTCGAGGCCGTCGCCGCTCTCGGGGAGGAGGGCATTCTCCGGCCCCTCGACGCGGCAACGCTCAAGAGCAACTACACGTTTTTGCGCCAGGTCGAACACCGGCTCCAGATCGAGGGCAGCCAACAGCGCCATGTGCTGCCCGGCGACCCCGCCGAACTGGACCGGTTCGCGCGCCGCCTCGGATACTCGGGCAGCGATGCGTTCATGACCGATTACCGCGACCGAACCGAAGAGACGCGCCGGATTCTGGAAGGCTTTCTCGCCGCCAAAGGCGGCGGCACGCTCTGGGTGAACGACCTTCTGAACCCCCATTCCGACGGCCACGACGGCCTGCCCCGGTTGAAACACATGGGGTTTCGCGACCCCCAGAAGGCCCGTCAGGAATTGCTCGCCCTGAGCATCGGACCCAAGGAACACACCAATACCCTGCACGTGCGGCAGGCCTTCGCCGCCATTGCGCCCGTTCTGCTCAAGTCGCTCGCGGCCCTGTCCGACCCCGATGCCGCCCTGCTCCGCCTGGGCCAACTGCTGGCCAACCTGCGCGCGCCCGGCGCCATCTATGACATGCTCAACACCGACCCGGCCCTGTGCCAGCAGTTGACGCGCCTGGTCGCCAACAGCGTCTTTCTCACCGAGATCCTCATGCGCGACCCGGGACTCTTCGACGTTATTGGCGCGCGGAGCGGACTCGAAGAGCCCGCCGCCAGAGACCTCCTGCGCGAACGCCTGGACGACTTGTGCCATGCCTACGACCGCGAAGCCGGGCCGTACCGCTTCGTCTCCGGCGAATTTTTGCGGATCGGCACGCGCGACCTGTTCGACGCCGCCGGCGTGCAGGAGATCGGCGAGGAACTCACCAACGTCGCCGAAGTGTGCGTTCAGTTCATTCTCGAACGCGCCAGGGACGCCGTTGCGGAGCGATACGGCCCCTGCGCCGCGCCTTTCGCCGTCCTCGGGATGGGCAAGCTGGGGGGGCGCGAACTCGGCTACGGCAGCGACCTCGATCTCGTCTTTGTCTACGGGGAAGGGGCGCCGCCGGAATCGGGGGTCTCGCTCGTCGAGTACTGCACCGCGTTGGCTTCGAAACTGCTCCGGACCCTCAAGGAACCCACCCGCTACGGCATCTTGTACGACGTCGATGCCCGCCTGCGCCCGGATGGCAACAAAGGCGTCCTGGTCGTGACGGCGTCGCGCCTGCGCGAGTACTACCTCAACGAAGCCCAGGCCTGGGAACGGCTCGCTCTGGTCAAGGCCCGGTTTGTTGCGGGCGACCCTGGATTCGGAGAACAAACCGGTGACATGGTCCGAAATCTCGCGTTTGACCGGCCCCTGACCGGCGAGGAGATCGACAGAATTGAGGAAATCCGGCGGAAGATCGTCGACCAGGCCGCTCCGGATGACCTGAAAAAGGGCGAGGGGGGCATCGCGGAGCTGGAGTTCGCACTCCGCCTGCTTCAACTCGAGCACGGACGGGCGCATCCCGAGGTCCGCCGCGGTGACGCGCTCGGCGCGCTGGAAACCCTCGCGGCCATCGGCGCGCTTGACGGCGGCGAGGCTGTCCGGTTGCGCGACGCGTACGTCTTTCTCCGCCGGCTCGAAAACCGCATCCGCATGATGCACGGCCGGTCGGGCAGCGCGCTTCCCGCGGCGCCCGAAGAACGCGGCGACCTGGCCCAACGGCTCCATATCGATGGCGACCTGGCGGAACTCGCCCGCCACCACAAGACAAACGTCCACCAGGCCTACGAGAGGATCCTGACATCGTTGCGCCGATTCGGCTGATGACCCGTGGAGGAGACACGCGCGCGCTATGAACAGCATCGACCACATTGTCCGGTTCATCGACCTGGCCCGGGTCACGGTACCCCTGGACGAGTTTACGGCCCAGGAACGTGCCGCCCTCGACAACGTCAACCACCGCGTGGCTTCCGGCGAGTCGCTCGCCGACGTCATGGACTTCGTTTTCGAGTCGACGCTCGATCTGTTTCCCTGCGACCGGCTCAGCATCTCGTTTGTGCAGGAGGACGACCGCGTGGTGTCTCACTGGACGCGTGCCCTGTATGACCCGCTGATCCTCCAGCCGGGGTATGCGGAAGACCTGCGGCAAAGCACCCTCGCCCGCGTGCGCGACACCGGCCACGTCCGCATCATCGACGACCTGAAAGCCTACCTCGAGGCGAAGCCGCACAGCGCCTCGACGCGGCTCCTGGTGCGCGAGGGGGTGTGTTCCAGCATGACCTGCCCGCTTTCGGTCGAGGGGCGCAATGCCGGCTTTCTCTACCGGAGCGCGCGAACGCCCGCCGCGTTTGGAATGCACGAAGTCCTGCTTCACAGCGCTCTGGCTGAACGCCTCAGCCAGGCCGTCGAAAAAGCCTACCGCATCGAACAGCTCACCGCCGCCAACCAGGCCTACGCCGAAATGCTGGGATTCGTGAGCCACGAACTGAAAAGCCCGCTCGGCGGCATCGTTATGGATGCCAGCGTCCTGGAACAGGGGTATCTGGGACGTCTCGAAGCCCCGCAGGCCGAGCGCATCCGGAAGATCCGGGGCAAGGCCGAGCACCTCCTCTCGCTCATCAAGGACTACCTGGACCTGGCCCGCATCGAGGGCGCCGGTCTTGCGTACCAGCCCCGCCCGGGCGTCGATTTCCTGGCCGATGTCGTCCAGCCCGCCTTAGACGTGCTTCAGACGCAGTTCGAGGAGCAGCGCACGCGTCTGACGCGGGATGTCCCCGTTTCTCCTCCGGTGGTCGAGTGCGATCCGGGGCTGCTGAACATCGTGATGGCAAATCTGCTGGGAAATGCGGTAAAATACGGGAACGAAGAAGGCCAGATCCGTTTACGGGTGACTCAGCCGGAGGGCAAACTCGCCGTCTCCGTCTGGAACGCCGGCCCCGGTTTTCCCAAGAGCGAACGTTCGAAGCTCTTCAAGAAGTTCTCGCGGTTGCAAACCCGGGAACTGATGGCCCGCAAAGGCACCGGCGTAGGCCTGTACACCTGCTGGCGGATTATCCAGGCGCACGGCGGCCGCATCTGGGCCGACTCGGAACCCGGCGCGTGGGCCGAATTCTGTTTTGAAATTCCGCAGCCGCTCCCCTCGAGCGACCGCTGATACACCCGACACCGCCCGGCGCCTGTGCCGGCCACGCAGTCAACCGCGCGAGAATCGCCAAGAAAAGGTCATGACCATGCCGAAACACACCGACACCGCCCCATTCATTGACGAAGAACAGATTGAAGCCACGCTCGCCCTCGAATCGGAAAAGGACGCCGCGCGCGTCCGCGACATCCTTGCCAAAGCGCGCGAGCTGCACGGCCTTGAAACGGATGAAGTCGCCGCGTTGACGACCGTGAGCGACCCCGAACTGCTCGGGGAGATGTTTGAGGCTGCCCGTTACGTCAAGGAACAGATCTACGGACGGCGGCTGGTTCTGTTCTCGCCGCTTTACATCTCCAACCTGTGCGCCAACGAGTGCCTCTACTGCGCCTTCCGCAAGACGAACAAAGAGGTCAAGCGCCGCGCCCTGACCCAGGAGGAAATCGCCCACGAGGTGCGGATCCTCATTGATCAGGGGCACAAACGCATCCTCCTCGTCGCCGGCGAGTCCTATCCCGTCGAGGGATTTGACTACGTGCTGAAATCCGTCGCCACGATCTACAACACCCGGCACGCCAACGGCGAAATCCGCCGGGTCAACGCCAACGTCGCCCCGCTCACGGTCGATGAATTCCGGCAGCTCAAAGCCGCCAACATCGGCACTTACCAGCTCTTCCAGGAAACCTATCACCGGGAAACCTACGCCCGGATGCACGTCGACGGGCTCAAACGCGACTATAACTGGCGGGTGACCGCCATGGATCGCGCCATGGAAGCCGGCATCGACGACGTCGGCATCGGCATCCTGTTCGGACTGTTCGATTACCGCTTCGAGATCCTGGCCCTCATGCAGCACATCCGCCACCTCGAAACGCAATTCGGCGTCGGCCCGCACACCATCAGCGTGCCGCGGCTCGAACCGGCTCTCAACGCCGACATCGCCTCCCATCCGCCGCACCCCGTCTCGGACATTGATTTCCGCAAGATCGTGGCCATCCTCCGGCTCGCGGTCCCCTATACCGGCATCATCATGTCCACCCGCGAGACCCCGAACATCCGTCGCGAGACCTTCGCCCTCGGCGTCTCCCAGATTTCCGCCGGCAGCCGCACCAATCCGGGCGGCTACGCCGACGACGAGAAATACGATTGCAGCCAGTTCTCCCTGGGCGATCACCGGCAGCTCGACGAGGTCATCCGCGACGTCGCCTCGCTCGGCTACATCCCCTCGTTCTGCACCGCCTGCTACCGCCTCGGCCGCACGGGCGAGGATTTCATGGACCTTGCCAAACCCGGCAAGATCAAAGACCATTGCGACGTCAATGCCGTCAGCACGTTCATGGAATATCTCTGCGATTACGCGTCGGACGAGACCCTCGCGATCGGCGAGCAGTGCATCGCCACCGCGCTGAAGAACATGAACCCGGAACGCCGCGCCACCGCGCAGACCCTCGTCGACCAGGTCAAAGCCGGCAAGCGCGACTGCTACGTCTAGCGCGCATGGCATGTCCGCGTCCCGGCGTGACTTTGTTGCCCCATCGTTTGCTCTCATACCGGGGCGCGCAGGCACAGGCCGCCCGTCACTTGATTCGGGACGTCGCCCCGTGCACACTAGGCGCACGGGAAGTCAGAACAACCACGGAGAAAAACCGCCATGGACAAACACATCATCTACGGCGTGCACGTTACCAACCGCATGAACAAGGCCACCAACGTTCAGCAGCTCTTCTCGGAGTACGGATGCAACATCAAGACGCGCATCGGCCTGCACGACGTCGGCAAGGACTTCTGTTCGCCCAGCGGCGTGATTCTCCTCGAGATGTTCGGCGATGAATCGGTCTGCGAAGAGCTTCGAAAGAAGCTCGCCGCCATCGACGGCATCGAAGTGCAGCAGATGATTTTCGACCACGACTGACGGGCGCCAAGCCGCCTCGATTACATGTCGGTGAGCGCGCGGTCCGCGGGGGGCGCGTCTTCGAGGGCGGGGGCTTCCGCGGGCGCCGAAGCAATGAAGTTGCCCACGCCAACCACTGCCGTGGACAGCAGCAGCACGACGATGCCGGCGAAGACCGTGTTGCGCGTGCCCCGGCTTGTGCCGTGCCATTCGCGCCCGAGCAATCCCCACAGGTTGCTGAACGCAATGATGAATGCCATGTGAATGGTCCAGCTCGAGAAATCGTATGCCCCCATCTGCGTCGTGCCCATGCCGTAAAAGAAGAACTGCAGGTACCACGTGACGCCGCCCAGCGCGCACAGGAGGTAATTGAGGCCGAGACGGTGGCCGCCCGCGTCCACATAGTTACGGGCGCTGTGGTTCTTCGCGTTCAGAAACAGGCACCAGACCAGGTTTGTGGTCAGGCCGCCCAGAAGCGCCACGACCAGCACGGGCAGGTTCGAGAAGATCTCCGGCGCGCCGTTCTTGACCGCGGATTCCAGGATCGGTTTCCCCGCCGCGAACGCGAACGCCATGCACGCGCTCATCACCCCCGCGAACACCGCAACCCACGCGCCCTTGATGAAACTGAATTCTTTGATGGCGGCCTGTTTCTCTTCCTGCGACAGTTCCCGTTCTTTACGCACCCCCGCCCAGCCGCAGAGGGTGATGCCGCCCAGACAGACCGCCACGCCCGCCAGCGTCACCTGTCCGGACAGTTGAGCCAGCAGCTCGACGAACCCGCCCTGAAACAGCGGGGGGATGATGGTCCCGAATGCCGCACAAAACCCCAGCGCCAGCGCGTATCCCAGCGACAGGCCCAGGTACCGCATCGACAGGCCGAAGGTCAGGCCGCCGATGCCCCACAGCACCCCGAACGCGTATGTCCAGAACAGGCTGGAAGGCGGCGCGCTCGACAGGGTCTCGAGAAGGTTCGGGCAGATGAGCGCCGCGCCAACCAGCGGCGCCACCAGCCAGCTGAAGACTCCGCCCACCAGCCAGTACGATTCCCAGGCCCAGCCTTTGACGTTTTTGTAGGGGATATAGAAGCTCGCGGCCGCCAATCCCCCGATCGCGTGCAACAACACCCCCAACACCGGATTCGCCTGCATGATTGCGTCTCCCCGTGGCCGCTTCCGCCCTTGGTGGTTTCCCTTACGCGACGTCCGGCGGCGGCAGCACCCGCGCCAGTTCTTCCGGCGTGGTGATGCCGTTGCGGGCGGCTTCCAGACCGACGTCGAACAGCGTGCGCATGTGATGGGCCGCGGCCGCCTCCTGCATCGCGCTGATCGTGGGATGCTGGAGCACCAGGTTGGCAATGTCCTGGTTGACGAGCAGCAGCTCGCCGAGCGCGGTCCGCCCGCGATAGCCGATATTCTGGCACCGGGCACAGCCCTTCCCGCGCCGGTACGGCTGATGCTTCGGGGCCTTGCCAAAACGGGTAAGCAGGTCGGGCGTAGGCGTATACGTCTCCAGGCAGTTGGGGCAGTTGACCCGCGCCAGCCGCTGGGCCAGTACGCCCGTGACGCTCGACGCCAGCAAGTAGGGTTCAATGCCCATGTCGAGCAGGCGCGCGAACACCCCGCACGCCGTGCCGCTGTGGATCGTGCTGATCACGAGATGCCCCGTAAGTCCGGCCTGAATGGCCATTTTGGCCGTTTCGACATCGCGGATCTCGCCGACCATGATCACTTCGGGATCCTGCCGCAGGATCGAGCGCAGCGCATTCTGAAACGTCACCCCGGCCCGGGGATTCACCTGGATCTGCGTCACCCGGTCGAGACGGTATTCAACGGGATCCTCGATCGTGACAATATGGGTCGTGGTCACCTGGGTGCGCAGCAGTTCCCGCAACAGCGCGAAGATCGTGGTCGTCTTCCCGCTGGAACTCGGCCCCGTGAGCAGGATCACCCCCTGGGGCCGCCGGATCAGGTCGCGCAACATCCCCGTGGCTGTGGCGTCGAATCCAAGGTCTTCGACATCGAGCATCTGCTTCGATGTCCCCAGGATGCGCACCACGATCTTCTCCCCGTTGATGGTTGGAAACGTGGCCACGCGCATCGAATACCCGCTCGACGTCTGATCGGGGGGAATGCGGCCGTCCTGCGGCTGGTCTTTCTGATAGACCACCATCTGGGCCATCACCTTGATCCGGGCGGTGATGCGCGCCTTGTGCGAATCCGGGATGTGGGCGATATCGTGCAGGATGCCGTCGATTCGAAACCGCAGGGCCAGGCTGTCGGTCCACGGCTCGAAATGGACGTCGCTGGCGCCGTGATAGACCGCCTGAGACAGGGCCAGATCGACCGCCAGCGTGGCCCGGGTGTCGCCCGTTTCGAGCAGTTCCTTCAGACGCGGCTGAATCTCACTCAGGGGCAAGGCTTGCTGAGGCGACTTCGGCGGGGCCTCCTGCTCGCTGTTCGGTTTCTCCATACCGCTCCTCATGGGCCGGGCATACGGGAGATGCCGCGAAAAGACGCCACTCCCATCCACGGAAACGCAGCCCGTCATTCTGGTTAGCATTCGGGTGGACCCGGGATTCCCGGGCAACCGCCCCGATTATCGCACAGGTCCGGTTCAAAAGGCACTCCTGAAGATGGCCAGAGGACCCTGCGACGGCGCAAGCCAAGCCGAATCAGCGCATTGACGCAGATTGTTGTGGGAGATGGTACACTAAAGGCGGTATAATACACGCAGGTAGAATCGAGTCTGGGGAAGGATTCTGGTGTAGAACTCGATTCGGGTCGCGCCGGCCTGTGATATCAGGGGAGAGCCTCGGTCGCGTATAGCGAGGGTGAATGATGCTCGAGCGGATGCCCCAGGAAGTCTCGTATCTGTACATCTTGAAGCCGCCGGAATTCCTTGTCCTGGTTGGAGTTGCGGTGGCGCTCGCCGCGGCGGGCTACGCCTTGTTCCGCTGGTGGTACGAGCGCGACAAGGTCCCCCCGCTGTGGGCCATTGGGATTGTGGCCATTCTGGCCCTGGCGCTGTATCTGGTCGCCGCGATCCCCATCTGGGTGCGGGCCGACACGTACCGGAAACTGACGGTCATCCTGTATAGCGTGGTCATCTGGGCCATTCCCGGCGCCTATTTCAGCTACTCGTTTCTGTCCGCCATGGCGCTGCGAAGCGTGCGGCGCATTACCTGGTTGAATACCTCGCTGCCCGGCGTGGACGATTTTCTGCAGGCCCGGGAACTGGCGTCGCAGGGGGACATCGATGGTGCGGTGGCGATGTACAAGAATTACCCCGAAAAGCAGGCCCACGCCCTGTTCGCCGCGGCCCACTTGCTCGAAATGAACGGGCGTTTCCGCGAGGCCGCCGAAACGTTCCAGAAATGCGCCGAAATCTCGGGCGGGCAGATTCGGCCGTGGTCGGAAGCCGTCTTTCGCTGGGCCAAACTGTGTGAAGTCAACCTCGACCGCGTCGACCAAAGCATCGAGCTGTACGAGCAGCTGGTGGAACGCGCCCCGTCGACCGAGCTCGGGCGGCTGGCCTCCACGAAGCTGGTCCGGCTGCGCACGGAGGCCGGGAACGACGTCCGCCAGGAACCCGTCCCCGGGCCGGCGCCGCGAAAACCTTCCAGAAAACGCGGCACGAAAGGTTCGCCCCAGAAATCGCGGGGATGATGCGCGGTCGCGTGAACCCCGCCGCTTTACGACTCGCCGGTCAGGGCGTTCCGCAGCGCACGGCCCAGTTCCTCGGCTTTCTCGAGGAGTTCCGGGCTGGGCTCCGCGTCTTCGAGACCCGCGGACCGCACGATGTCGTGCGCGCCGTGTGACAGCTTCAAGTCGCTCATGTCGCACGCGTCACCGTGTCCACATCGAAAACACGGGACGTTTCCGTGCAATACCAGCGCTCCCAGGTGCGTCATGCCTTCTTCCGCCATCCAGGAGCGGAGCTGGGTGCTGGCAATCTGCACCGCGGTGGGCTCGCCCGGCGCGTCTCCCGAGATGTCCGTGGTGATGACCGTCACGCCGGTTTTGCCCCGGTTCAAGCCTTTCCTGTGCCGCAGACAGTACATGCGCTCCATGAATGTCTTGGTGCGTGCGTCCAGGCTTCCGCACGGGGTGTACGCGCCCAGAACGAACGCGTCCGCCTCGGCAAACTGGGCGGCGAGGCGTTTCCCGTCGTCATTCACCGGACACTCGTCCGCGTCAAGACAGCACAGACAGGCCCGGCACGGCACCAGTTCGAGCGTGCTCAGCTTGATGAACTCGGTCTCCAGCCCGGTGCTCGCGAGGATATGCCTGACGGTCCGGTCCGTGTTGCTGTTGGGTACAGGACTGCCGCTGATTCCCAGGACTTGCACGCCCATCGTGTTACCGCCCCTTCGTGTTGTGATGCCCTTGCCGTGCGCGGCCGCACATCAGCCACTTCAACCGCGCTATTCTGGGTAAACCAAACGGATTCGCGCGGCATTCCCTGTGCCTGCAATGGGTTAGCAACGACGGGCCGGAGCGGCTATTCCGTGTCCTGCGAAACAGGCAGCGGGGAGCCCGGTTCATTTTGAAGGTGATAGGCCAGTTCCGCCAGCCCGACAACGATGTGCTCGTGGCGCACCACCACGCCGTCGGGAACAGTAAGCGTCGTCGGCCCGAAGTTCCAGATTCCCGAAATGCCGGCTCGAACCAGCCGGTCCGCGAGCGCCTGGCACGTTTCGGCGGGCACGGCCAGAATGGCCAGGCGGGCGTTGTTGCGTTCGATGACGGTCTCGAGCTCATTGGTGCTGTACACGAAATGCCCGCCGATCGTGGTGCCGACCTTCCCCAGATCCTGGTCGAAGACGCCTACGATGCGCAGCCCGTACTTCACGAAGCCGCGATACGCCGCCAGGGCGCCGCCCAGGCGGCCGGCTCCTACCAGAATCGCCCGGTGGATCTGGTCGAATCCCAGCACCTGCCGAATGGCCTCCACGACTTCCGCCGCCCGGTAGCCCAGCCGCGGCACGCCGCGCACCCCAATGGCCGCAAGGTCTTTGCGCACCTGGGTGTCATCCATCGTGAGCAGCTGGGCGAGCTGCTGGCTGGAGACCCGCGTGGTCTCGTCCAGATCCACGCGCTCCCCCAGAAAATGGTAGTAGTGAACCAGCCGTTCGAGATGCGAATGGCCGAGTTCGTATTTGGCCTTCGACCGCCCCATACTGCTCGTGTACTCCTGACTCCCGAAGACTGCGACTACGTTCGTGACCCGCCGTGGGCCCGTCCGCCCCGCCCACACCCCGGCTTGCGGCCGATCGCCTCGAGCCATGCGGCTATGCCCGTGTGGCTTGCCGGCGAGGTCTCGTCAATACAGGCCTTCGCCGGATAGATTTCATACAGACGGCGGTACCGGGGCGGCGTGATGTTCGGCATGATGACGTTTGCTCCCCGCGCCAGGCCCAATTCGCGGCCTTCGGCACGGTTCAGGGTCGCCAGCGCCGTCGTGCTGGGAATGTTGGCCTCCGGGCAGACCAATCGCGTTAATGCAACCACTTTATACGTCATCAATTCCGTATTCGGGACCTGTTCGCCGTCGGCGCGGGGCGGGCTCCAATTGCCCTGGCCCAGCGGCGTCTCCGGATGCCCAATATACGGACCCACCCCGATCATGTCCAGATCGAGCGCGCGGAACGTGCAAATGTCGTGGGCCAGGCTCTCATAGCTCTGTCCGGGAAGGCCTACCATCACGCCGCTGCCGACCTCGTACCCCAGCCGCCGGAGTTGGGCGAGAATCGCGAACCGATCCGACACCTGCCCGCGCGCATCGGGGTGGATGGTCTGGTAGAGGGCGCGGTCGGACGTCTCGAACCGCAGCAGGTAGCGGTCCGCGCCCGCCTCGCGCCAGGCTTTGAGATCCTCGATGGGACGTTCGCCCAGGCTCAACGTCACCGCCAGGGGCGTGTCGGCCTTGATGCGGCGGATGATCCCCGCCAGCCAGTCCGTGTCGATCCCGTAATCTTCGCCCGCCTGCATGACCACCGTGCCGTATCCGTACCGGACGGCGTCGGCGGCACAGCCCAGGATCTCCTCGCTGGTCATGCGGTAGCGCGCGATGCCGCGGTTGTCGGCCCGCAGGCCGCAGTAGCCGCAATCGCGGATGCAGTGATTCGAAATCTCGACCAGTCCCCGGAGATGCACCTCATCGCCGACGTGCGCCCGTCGTGTGTCATCCGCCAGCGCCCAGAGCTTTTCCAGACGCGCGCTGTCCTCCTCGCGAAGCCAGGCCAGAATGTCCGTTTCGTGAAGTTCAACGTCTCTGTGATGTGATGGTGTCGACCTCATGGTGCACGCAATTCCCGCGGCCTACAGGTCGTCGGCCGCGGGCGGGGCCTCCGGCACGGCCGCCCGGGTTCGGCAGCCGCATCTTGCCTTCTCCTCGCGATACGCCTCCAGGGCCGCGGGGAAGGGTTCCAGGGCGCGTTCGAAGATGCCCAGGCTGTAGGAGATGGTCAGTCCGTAATTGGTCACCGGCACCCCCGCCTGGCGGCACTTGAAGAGCCGGCTCAACACCTCGCGCCGGTTTGCCGTGCACGCGCCGCAGTGAATCACCAGTCTGTAGGGGGACACGTCTTCCGGGAAATCGTGGCCCTGCACCCACTCGAACCCGAGCGGGCCGCCCACGTATTCCGCGAGCCAGCGCGGGATCTTGACCCGGCCGATGTCCTCCGCGATCGGATGGTGGCTGCAGTGTTCCGCGACCAGGACACGGTCGCCCGGCTGCAAAGTCTCGATGGCCATCGCACCGAGCGTCTGCTGAACCAGGTCGCCCCGGAACCGCGAAAAGAGTATCGAGAAGCTCGTGAGCGGGATCTCGCGCGGCGTGGCGGCGGCCACTTCGCGGAAGGCTTGCGAATCCGTCACCACGAGTTTCGGCGGCGTGCTCAGGCGGCTCAGGGCCTCCCGGAGCTGGCCGTCTTTTACGACCATGCAGAACGCGTCGCCGTCGAGCAGGTCCCGGATAGACTGGACCTGCGGCATGATGAGCCGGCCTTTCGGGGCCTCTTTGTCGATCGGCACCACGAGGACCGCCATCTCGCCCGGGCCCACCAGGTCGGCAAGGATGGTCGGGTTGTTCACGAAGTCTTCCGGGGCGTTGTCGAGGAGCGCCTGCCGGAAATCGAGAATCCCGGCGCCGGTCTGGGCGGCCGTGAACACCACGGGCACTTCGCGCTCTTGCAGGGCATCGAGCACGCCGGGTTCGGGACGCTCCAGGTCGGTCTTGTTGAACACCACGATCGAGGGAATCTCGCGCTGGTCAAACTGTTCAAGAATCTCGTCCTCGAACGCGCCCCAGGCGCCGGGCTCCGTCACCAGCACGCCCAGGTCCGTCCGGTCGAAGACCTGGCGCGTCCGCTGGGTGCGCAGCTCGCCCAGGTCACCCTCGTCGTCGATGCCCGCGGTGTCGATGAAGAGCACCGGCCCCAGCGGCAGGAATTCCATGGGTTTCTCGACCGGATCCGTCGTTGTGCCGGCATGATGCGACACGATCGAGACCTGCTGGCGCGTGATCGCATTGAGCAGGCTGGATTTTCCGACGTTGCGGCGGCCAAACAGGCCAATGTGCAGTCTGAACGATTTCGGTGCGCGTTGCATGGGAGTTCATTCACCTGGTTGTCTGAAATGGGGGCCATGTGCGTATATGCCGCCACCCACGGGCGGCGCCTTGGCCATATAACCCTATGATACGTCAACGCGGGGGGCATTTGCATGATTCCCACGGGGCGGGCCGTGCACGATAGCCGGATCCGGGTTCTACCGCTGTCTTCGGGCCCGGATGACCAGCCTGACCGCGATGTACGGCATCACGAACAGCCAGAACGTGGCCACCTTGGCCAGGCCCAGGCCGCCGAAATGAATCAGATTGAACTGGGGTCGCGTAATGTCCAGCAAAGCCCGTTGAATATTGAACGTGAACTCCGGGGCGAAGACGAGCAGCAGCCCCCAGAGCGCGATAAGTCCCAGGGCCATGAGGGCGCAGCGCCCCAGGACGGCCGCAAGGGTCGTCAGCAGGTCGTCGACGGTGTGGGTGGTATGCATCCAAAGTCTCCCTGGTATCTCAGTTTTCGGGGGAACGAGCCGGCCGCCATTGTACACCTTGCCGCGGC